>JAPLUM010000390.1 GCA_026397605.1 Verrucomicrobiota bacterium
TCTTGGGCAATCCGTCGTCATGGGTTCAGGTAGCGGTATCTTCAGTGGCTATGGCCGAGTGGTGTTGCATACAGGCACAGAGGTTTTTGAGGTGCGTGTGCCCACTGGGGAGGTGATCCCACAGGGAAGCATGCGCAGGCCGAGCTGGAATTTCTCTGAAAACTGGGCGGTTTGTGGCGTCGCTGAGGATTTTGGCGGTTACCTTTACCTGGCCTATGCCACTGGTACCACGATCACTCGGGCACGAGTTCCAGATGGCGCTACCTCAGTCATCTCCACCTTCACTAACTTGGCCGACATGGCGAACTGGGTGGCCTCTCCCACGAATAATCGTTGGTATTTTCATCATGAATCAACCAGCCAGTTTGGGGGCGGTAGCGAGACTCTCGGTTTCGCCGATGCAAGTTATTCAATTGGTCCACCGGTAGCAGCTCCAGACGTCACAAATGCCGGCGCTGCCGAGGCATTTGTGGGTGGCGGTTTTTTTTATCAAATCACAGCTACGAATCAGCCAACTAGCTTTTCTGCAACGGGTTTGCCACCAGGGTTGGTCGTGAATCCTGCGAATGGATCCATCATCGGCATTCCGACGGCTGTGGGTGTTTATGACTGCACTTTGATAGCAACAAACGAAGTCGGTTCAGACAGTCAGATCATCCGAATCACCACACGCATGCCACTGCCTTCTTTGAGTGATGATTTTGATCCAGGTATTGATGGAAATCTGTGGGCTGAGTTTGGTGGCACTGTGACTGCAAACACCTTAGGCCAGCAGGCAGGCGCAGGCTCCACGGGAAACAGCCTTTATTTTACAGGAGCGGGAAGCCGTTACGCCACGACTCTCCCGATTGATGCGAGGACTTTGACAGCGGTTTCATTCACAGTGGCGCTAGCCAACGGCCCGTCAGGAAATTGGGAGTCTGTGGATGCAGGCGAGGAGCCCGTGCTGGAGTATGCACTCGACGGCAGGAACTTTACTCGTATGGCTGGCCCGTATTATAATCGTGCCTGGCGTAGTTATGTGGTGGCTATTCCAGCTGCGGCCCGCTCAGTGGCGACGAGTTTCCGTTGGCGTCAGCTGAGTGCTTCTGGGGCGACCTTTGATCAGTGGGCCTTGGAAGATGTGGTCATCGGTTCTAGTATCCCACTCGTTCCAGAGATTTCTGTGGATTCACCTGTGGGTACAGAAATGGTTTCGGGGGTTTCTACAGTGAATTATGGGGGCGTGGGTGTGTCGCTGACCTCTAGCCGCAGTTTCACGGTGCGTAATGATGGCGGAGCAGAACTCAATAATATGAATGTGGTGGTGACCGGTGCTGATGCGAATGAGTTTCGAGTGCGGTCTCCGCCGGCCACTTCTATTCCATCTGGGGCAGCGTCATCATTTAATCTTATTTTTGCACCCACCAGTTCTGGGGCGAAGCAGGCGAGTCTGCGCATCACCAGCAATGACGCTGATGAAGCTGCTTTTCAGTTAGTAGTCACAGGCTCAGCATTGGTTTTAGATCCCGATATAGCCATTGAGCAGCCTCTGGGTTCTGGCCTTTTGGATGGAGTTTCTACAGTGAACTTTGGGAACACTCTACCCACGCAAGCTGTGGATCGGACATTTGTCATTCGTAACACAGGTGTCGATCAACTGGGTGGCATTAGTCTCAATGTCCTCGGCCAGGATGCCGATTTATTTACAGTGGTCTCCAGCCCCAGCTCAACAGTCTCTGCGGGTGGCTCAACAAGTTTTACGGTGAGATACCTGCCAACGATTCACGGTCAGCAGTCTGCTGTCTTATTGATCACGAGTAATGATCTAGATGAAAATCCCTTTGAAATCACGTTGGCTGGCACAGCAGATGTGCCGCTGGCTTATTACTCCATTTTTGCCAATCAGGCTTATGTTTCGACCTCTTCTGGTAGCACGTACGCTCGGATGGTTCAGCTCTTGCAGGCCGCCGGGAATGCAGTGGTCAATTTTACAGGAACAACATCTACCGATTGGGATGCTGCCTTTCATGCTGCTGCGGTGATTATACCGCCGCTAGAGGGCTTGCCCATACCGATGGATCAGGACTCGGTGAATCTCATTCGACTGCGCACTGCTCAGGGGAAAGGTCTCATCGTGGTGGGAAAGAATTCCAGCTTCCTTTCCTCAGATGTGGCTTTTCTCAATAGCACTTTTGGTTGGTCACTGATGCAAGGAAATGGTTATAACCAGAGCTTTCTAGACCTGCGCATGCCGACAAATAGGTTCCCCCAATCACCGAATTTTATTTCGCTAAGGAGTTCAAGTGCCCAAAAGTTCAAAGATGCTTCATTACCTCTCGGAGCTCAGCGCATTTATGCAAATGATGTGACGACGATGTCTTTTTATAAAGGCTCAATCGCTTTTACAGCGGATGAAAGCGCCCTAGGAGCTAGCGACTTTGATGCCTTTTTTAGAAATCTTTGCCCTTTCATAATCCGCAACGGAAGTATTGCAGATATGCGGGTACAGACTCCAGATGCAACCATGCAACCTGACACTGGGGCTGTGATGGATCTGGGTGCGAGCGCTGTGGGGGCGACGGCCACTTATGGGCTAAATATTACTAACACAGGTTCTCAGCCACTGACGGGTCTTCAGGCCTCTTTCTCTGGCTTGAACGCCTCTGATTTCTCCCTGGCTGCTGCGCTTCCTAGCCAGTTGGCTGAGGGGGGGAAGTACACTGTCAATGTGCGGATGAGGCCTTCCGCATCAGGAATTAGAACCGCAAAGCTGACTTTGACCAGCAATTCCTCCTACTCGCCAGTCTTCGATGTGCAGCTCAGCGGTATAGGATCAGTCGGAGTTCCTGAGTTTTATATACCGCCGTCTTCTTCCTTTGATGAATTTGAGACGCTCACTAAAGCGCCCCTCTTTTTCGCGTCGAATTACTCATCTGTTTCCTATAATGATGTAACGATTTTTAATCTTGGTACTGCTCCGCTTGGTATCAAGTCTGTTGAGATTACGGGTCGATTTGCAGGCGATTTCATCCTTGGAAACCGCAGTCCTTTAAGTCTGCAAATTCCAGTGGGTGGCTCGATGTCTATCCCCGTCACTTATCGAGGCTCATTTTTTGATCCAGCAGTGGCTCAGATGAGGATTCTGACGAATGACACATCAGAGGGTGTCTTTGATGTGATGCTGATTAATGGGGATGAAGACCTTCCATCAATCTTTGTCAGTAACGATACAGATAACCGCTACCACTATGCCACTAGTAATCTCAGCTTTGGCACTTTAACTTTGGGTTTGTCCACAGTGAAGAAATTCACGATTGGGAATAATGGAGGGTTTAATCTGACCGGCATTAGCCTAGCTAAATCAGGGCTACAGGCGGCGGATTACATTGTTTCTGCGCTGCCGAAGAGTTCATTGATACCCGGTGACAGCCAGAGCTTTACGGTGACGTTTAATCCAAAAAATGGTGGGTTCCGAAATGCCACATTAAGACTCGTGAGTAACTCGCAATTTGATAACCCGCTAATCATCAATCTTTCTGCATATGTGGATGCCGCAGAGATGCAGGTGGCAGATGCTGTGCAGACAAGCAACATTTATGTGGATGGTAAAAGTCAGCTGCCTTTTGGACTCAATCTAAAGAGTGGTCAGTCGGTGACGCGCGGACTCATGGTATCTAATCAAGGCACCCGCCCAATGACTATCGGTGAGACCGTGATCGATGGGCCAAATGCAGCAGCTTTCAGCATCACTCAGTTTGATGCAGATGTGCTGGCCCCATCTGCTTTTTCACCTCTTGGACTGCGCTTTCAGGGCAGCCTACCAGGCACTTACAATGCCACGCTCCACATCGTGAGTAGTGATGTGGACGAGTCTCCCTTTGACCTAAAGTTAACGGCTCATGTGGCCGAGCCAGATATTGGTTTAGAGTTATCTACGAAGCGCATTTTGACTTCTAACTTGGATGTGGTGGAGTTTGCCGATGTGAAGGCACCTACGCTGGTGAGCCGTAAAATCACGATTCGTAATCTTGGCAACGCAGTTCTGAATTTAAACTCTGCGACGATTACCGGCTTGGGTGCGGGTAGCTTTGGATTGAGGGATTTCGCTCCTGTCGCCATCGCGCCAAAGGGTAGCACTGCGGTCTATCTGGACTATTCAGCCACTCCGCAGCGAAATTTGGCGGCTAGTTTCAGAATCATTAGCAATGACCCTGATGAGGCGGTTTTTCATTTAGATCTCCTCGGCATCGGCCACCAGGAATATGCCCCGCAAGTGCTCGGGACGGTGCAAGATCGGATCGCTTATGCAGGCCAGCCTGTAAGTTTCGTGAGCCAGTTCGAAGGCTATCAAAGCAACGTTTACCAGTGGTTCAAAGGGCCAACACCAGACAGAGGAATATATCCCGATCAAATTCGCGCACACTGACCCTACCGGCGGCGAAATTGGATGATGGAAGGTTTCACTATTTTGTCACCGCTGTGAATCCTGGTGGAAAGGCGCAGACGGCACCTGCTGTGCTAACTGTGGTGGAGCGAAAGTCCACGATTACCAGCTTACCAGAGGGGGCTGAGGTCACCTTTAACGTGAATGCCACCAGCCGTGGGTCGCTTTCTTTTATCTGGTTTAAAGGTGGAGTCCCCCTGATTGCGGACAATCGTTTCACTGGCATTGATGGACCGGTGCTAAAGATCACTAATTTGGAGCTAGCAGATGCTGGTATCTACAGCTGTGAGGTGACAGGCACCGCAGGCGCTTTATTTTCAGGTCAGTCCACGCTAGGGGTCTATAATACTGGCCCTCAGATAATGGGTGATCCGCTCATCCTCCCGAGTACTGGATTAGCTCAAGAGTACAGTTATGAAGTGCCCCTCAACCCAGCCGGGGGTGTGGCTGTTTCATACACGGCAAAAAGTCTGCCGCGCGGGCTCGTGCTAAACGCTCAGACGGGTGTCATCTCTGGCAGGGCCACGCAGCTCAGCCCAGTCGGTGGCCGGTTAAAATTCAGTCTCACAGCGACGAATACCTTTGGCTCAAGTACGGTGCAGGCAGAGTTAGAGGTCACTGGATTACCTGCTGGCGTGGCTCGGGATTATTCAAGCATGATCGCCCGTGGCTCTGTGAATGGAGAGTTGGGCGGGCGTGCAGATTTTACCATCTCAAGCATAGGCAGACTCACTGGCAGGCTACGTTTGGGAAAAAGCACCCTCACTTTACCAGCCAGCCTGATTACCTGTCTGCCTCAGAGCCAGGAGATCAAGATCGCAGTGACGATTCCGCGCCCTCGTCTTTCAGCCTTAAAGTTGGATATTACACTCAGCTACAGTCCAGAAATGCAGTTCATGTCGGGTGTTATCACTGGTCAAAATGTGGTGGATTGTCCAGTCACCTCATGTTGGCCGCGCCTCATTGGCACAATCTCCGAGACTTCAGCATACTCAGGTTATCAAACCTTTTCGATGAGTATCCCGACGCCGCTGATCGGCGCAGAATCCATACCTCAGGGGTATGGTTATGGTTCCTTTACCGTTCCCGCAAAAGGCGGTGCATTCTCCTTTGTGGGGCGTATGCCAGATGGGGATGCTTTCACAGCGGCTTCGCTTTTAGCCGTGGATGGGAACTGTACGATTTATGTTTTGCTGCCGAGTGCGGGCAGCTTGCATGGAGAGATCATTTTACCCGCGCCAACACAGACCATGCTTCAGGCAGACCTCACTTGGTCAAGACCTGCCTCTCTCAAAGGAAATTACATGGACGGACTTGGCCCTTTAAAAATGGGGCTCATGGGCGGGCGCTTCACGACGACGAGTCGAACGCAAATCGTTCTTGGAAAGACTCTGCCAGCGACCCCTGGTAATGGCCGCTTGGCTTTCCTGCATGCGGGGCTTCTGGGACCGCCAACCGAGGTGGATCGGCTTCTAAATCTAACCCCAGGTACTTTGCTCAGTTTCCCAGGCGTAGGAATCACTAACACCACTTTTACGGTCAATGCCATTACGGGTGTCTTTGGCGGTAAATTCAGTTTCAATGAACCGCATCCTTACATTCCTGGCGCAGCCCGCATTCTACGTTCTGCCACCTATCAGGGACTGATCATACCCACCGGCACGCGACAGATCGGACGCGGTTACTTCATGCTTCAGCAGTTGCCAAAACCCATCTTCCCACAGCCGCTCGTGCAGCCTTCACTATCAGGCTCAGTTCTTTTAGAGTGAAGCATCCGGCGTCGTGATCACGGAGGAAGGATGCGATCAACTCGGCTCTCGCGTTCGGTCATGGTAGAGGCTCTCCTGAATCATAAATCCAGCGCACAAATTGGCCGCCCCGGACGTGCGCGTGGCTATTGACTTCCATTGGTCCAAAGAGTGTCTTGGCCTCGTAACGAACATCGATGACCCAGGTGGGTTTGCCATCAATGGTGCTCAAGGTTGGAGCGCTCCAATGAACGACCTTTTTCGGATCTACAT
>JAPLUM010000026.1 GCA_026397605.1 Verrucomicrobiota bacterium
CTGAAGACCCCATCATGGCCCGCTGGGAGGGCCTGCTCATGCCCAATGACGTGATCGATGGCGTCGCCTTTGTCCAGGTCGGCTACATCCACAACGCCAGCTACCTCGGCGGCCTGATCGGCCTCATCGTTGCGCTGATCTGGTTGAGCCGAGCCAGAAGGCAATTTGCCTGAGATTGACGGTGGTTTGCCTGCAAGAAACGGCGGTGTCCTCGCTACGTCTTCAAACTGAAAGCCGGTCCAAAGACCGAGCTACGAGCCAAGAACTAGGAACAATAAATCTAAATGGGGACTAAAAGTCTATGCAATCACTGAGTTTAAACCGAACTCTGTGATTGGAGTCATCTGATAAGTTTGGGAATTGGCGGCGAGAGGCTTCTCTCTTCTTCGCTAGCATCAAAAAAGCAGCCTTTTCACTTCTTGCCCCCCTCGAATAGCAGCATCGGGGTTTAACTCGCATCGTTCGTTCCTTTACTCGGCAGCAAATCGGCGCATCATCAGCGCACTCTCGGCATGAAGAAGCGACCGGTTACGGAGAAAAAGAAAGGCGGCTGTCTAAAGACGCTCCTGCTGGCATTGCTGGCTGGGGGGCTGGTGCTGTGGGTTTTTCTGCAGGTGCGCAATCGTAAAGGAGTCTGGCGGAAGGTGGGCAGTCTGACGCCGGGTGACATGGCCCAATCTCTGATCGAACGGCACACGGAGCCGGGTCTGAAATGGAGCACGCTGAAAGTGCAGCGCAGTGGTGGAGTTTTGGCTGGGATGGCTCAGGGAGTCTTGGGTGCTGAGGTGCATGTGGTGGTGATCGATCCCTTGCAGTTCGAGTTCATGTCGAGTTTCAAACCAAAGTTCGCGGTGACGACGGCGGCGGAGCGGCTCGATACGGATCAGTTAGCCTTTGCGATCACAGCTAATTTTCGTGATCCGGCAGGGAAGCCGCTCGGTTATGTCTATCATGAAAGTCGCCAACTGAATCCCGCCTTTAAAGAATGGAGTGGCTGCTTCTTTGTGAAAGCGGGTCGCCCGTATTTTGGTCCGAAGTCACTTCTGGATGAGGTGCCCGGACCCATGGAGGAGGCAACTCAGGGGTATCCCTCGGTGATGAAAAATCACACAGTCTTTTCGTATGTGGATCTGAAACCGGATAGCCAGTTTGATGGATCGAAGATCACCTATCGGTCACTGGCAGGCATGAAGCGGGACGGCACGATCGTCTTTGTACTCTCAGGTGATGGCGGTGTGATGAATGTCAGCGAAGTCACGGAGCTGGCTAGGAAACTAGACGTGGCTCACGCGACTCTTTTGGACGGTGGGCGTGCTCTGCAATACAGTCTCATGACGGAGGATGGTCCTTGGCATTTTGCGGCATTGAATACGCGCTTAAACTTCAAGCATCGATGGCTAGAGGCGCAGCGCTCGCCGGTTTATATCGGTGTGCGTCGAAGGGCTCCGCAGATCATCACGGTGGGGCAGTAAGAGTAAACTTCCTGCTTGCCTCGGGAATCTGGCGCTGGATGGATGTATGCTTCCAAATATGCCATCATCTCCCGCCATTTCTATTGTTGTTCCATTGTATAATGAGGAGGACAACGTCGCTGAATTGCAGGCCCAGATTGCTCAGGCTATGGATGGCTTGGATTATGAATTGGTGCTCGTCGATGACGGCAGTATGGATGCGACCGTGAGCCGCGTGGTGCCAGGGGATCGGGTGCGTCTGCTCGAGTTTGAAAAGAACGCTGGGCAGAGCGCTGCGATGCATGCCGGGATCTACCAATCACGGGGTGATGTGATCGTGACTCTGGACGGAGATTTGCAGAATGATCCCCAGGATATCCCAGCCATGATCCGCAAACTCGATGAGGGCTACGATCTGGTGTGTGGCTACCGGGCGAAGCGCAAAGATACGCCTTTCAAACGCCTGCAAAGTCGGATCGCCAATGGCGTGCGTTCACGCTTTGTCGGAGATAATGTCCGCGATACCGGCTGCACTCTGAAAGTGATGCGCCGTGACTGTCGGGAGGCTCTGCTACTGTTTCATGGGATGCACCGTTTTATCCCCGCTCTGATCGGCGGCATGGGGTGGAAGGTGACTGAAATGCCTGTCAATCACCGCGCCCGGATTCATGGAGTCAGCAAATATGGCTTTGGGAATCGTGCTCTCCGCGCTACGATGGATATGTTCGGTGTTCGCTGGCTCAATAGCCGCCGCCGCACTTATTCCATCAAGTCATGATCGAATCGCATTTTCAATCTTGACCATCATGGTCCGTCTCTTGCATCTTCCTCCCGACACACGGCCCTGACATTGGCATGAACCTCCGCGAACAACTCCGAAACATCCTGCCAGACATTCTGCCGGGAGATCCTGAAGAAGCCATTAAGGGCACAGAACTCATCCGCCTGGTAAGGTTGCGTCTCGGGGACGACTACAGTGACGCAACACTGCGCTATCATTTTTCCATCCTCTCCTATGACTCGACCTCGCCTATCGCCAAAGTGGATCAGGGGCAGGGATATTATCAGCGGCTGAAAAGAGCCAATGTCGGGCAGAGTTCTGGTCGGCTTCTGTTCGGCGGAAGTGAGGTCGATGAAGACCTCATGCAGATGCGGTTTCAGCGTCTGCTCGGCATTTACGCGCGCATTTGTTCGATGCGTTCCCAGTATCCTTTTCAGTTGAATGGCCGTCAGGGTGCTTTCTTGGAGGTCAAAGGTCACTGGGACATTCCTGATCTTGTCACCGCCGAGTGGGATCTGGACGCCACGACTGAGGATGCCACACGATTTGATTCAGCGATGCTGGACCTGCGGCGTCATCTCGGTGGACCTGAAACCAGTCTGACAGGTGTGCAGCTGAAGCTAGGGCTCAATTTAGAAAACTACGCGGCCGAGTTTTTTCAGGCCCTGAGTGCGACACGCTGGACCCTGCAGAGTGAGCTCATCATTGCTGAGCCCCTCAATGACGAAGCTCTGGTGGATTCTCTGCGTAGCTTAGGCCATCAGTTCGGCGTCGGTATCACGAGTCTCGGGTTGAGTGTGGCGCAATTAGACGATCTACCTTCCGCCCGTGAGATTCATGCCATGAGCGTGGATCAGTTTGAAAAAGTGCAGGAAAAGCTTCGCCCTCAGCGCATCACCATTGCCGCTCCACGGCATCGTATCGACTGGCAGGGCGTGTCCTCTTTGCGGAAGAAGTATGATTCGGTCGCTGACATGATTCGCTGGCTGAGCGAGTGTCTGAGCCGAGGTCAACCGGAGTGGAAGTGAGTGTAAAAGTTCACTAAAGTTGGAATCGCCAAAGGCTTCACTTTCGTCACTAGTCCTATCTCTATGCATAACCCCCCACTCCCTTCGACTCACAACATCCTCATCGGTTATCTTCTCTGGATCTTCGGATTCACTGGTGCGCACCGTTTTTATTACGGCAAACCTAAAACCGGCATCCTGTGGTTTTTCACAGGTGGTTTTTTCCTTATTGGTTGGCTGGTGGACCTCTTTCTTATTCCAGGTATGGATCGTCAGGCCGACCGCCGTTTTGTCGTGGGTCCGATTGAATACTCTGTCGCCTGGCTTCTGCTCACGTTCTTGGGCGTGTTTGGCCTTCACCGCTTCTACATGGGCAAGTGGCTCAGTGGCCTGGTCTACCTTTTCACAGGTGGCGGTCTGCTCATTGGTGTCATCTATGACTTCTGCACGCTGAACACACAGGTCAGCGAGCTCAATGCCGAGAAATAATAAGCCTAATATCGTGTTTCTAGGGCCTCTTGCAAAACCTCGCATTCTGGTCTGCGCGTGCGGGACGCCTACATCTCGCCTCGTAGGCTCGTTCGCCAGAACGAGAAGGACGTGGGTTTTGCAAGTAGCTTGAGACTCTTGGAAACTCCTGCATTCTGGCGAATGCGCCTACACTGCGGCTCGTAGGCTCGTTCGCCAGAACGAGAAGGACGTGGGTTTTGCAAGTAGCTCTCT
>JAPLUM010000325.1 GCA_026397605.1 Verrucomicrobiota bacterium
GATGCCAGTGTGCGCCGTCTGCCTTTCCAGAAAAAGATCGGCGCAGGCCAGACGAAGGAATCCTTTCACGAACTGGTCGCAGCGAAAAAAATCCGTCATGTGGGACTCACCGAATCCCTCCAAATGATAGCCAATGCGCTGGGCTGGAAGCTCTCGAAGACTGAGGACATCATCGAACCCGTGATCACTGAGCAGCCCGTGCAAAGCAGCGAGATTCAGATCGCCGCTGGCGGCATCGCCGGGGTGCGGCAAATCGGGAAAGGCTACGTCAACGGCATCGAAAGGATCACCCTCGATTTCAAAGCCTGGATCGGCGAACCCGACCCACGCGACACCATTCTCATCCGAGGCACTCCCAACATCGAATCCACGATCAAGGGCGGACTCAACGGCGACGTGGCCACTTGTGCGATCACCGTGAATGCCATCAAGCAAGTCCTGCGTGCCACGCCGGGCCTGCATACGATGACGACCATCTCTCCCGTCACTTACTTCGAGTGATCCGCTCGCTCTCATACTCTCAACACCGAATATCGTGGCGGAGCCGCGCTGCGCGAAACTGTGGCTGAGAAGCTCGCGGCCTTCACCGGACGCCCGGTCTCAGGCTCGCAAGAACTCATCATTACGCCCGGCACTCAAGGCGCGTTGTTTTTGGCACTCGGTGCCACCGTCGCCGCAGGGGACAAAGTCGCCATCGTGCGCCCGGACTACTTTGCGAATCGTAAACTGGTGGCCTTCCTGGGCGGCGAGGTGGTGCCCGTTCGCATGGATTACCTATCGCGTTCCACTGGCGCGGGACTGGACCTCGATCAGCTCGAAAGCGCCTTCAAAGCCGGCGTCCGAACGTTTCTATTCTCGAACCCGAACAACCCAGCGGGAGTGGTCTATGGCCCTGACGAGATCGCCCGCATCGCCGAGCTAGCGAACCAATACGGAGTCACTGTCATCGTGGACCAGCTCTACTCACGCATGCTCTACTCTGGACAGGACTACACCCACCTTCGCGCTTCGCAAATCAGCGCGGACCACGTCGTCACGATCATGGGGCCATCCAAGACCGAGTCTCTGAGCGGGTATCGCCTCGGCGTCGCCTTTGGTGCCGCACACTTGGTCGAAAGGATGGAGAAATTGCAGGCCATCGTGTCCCTCCGCGCAGCCGGTTACAGCCAGGCCGTCCTGCGGACATGGTTCGCCGAACCTGAAGGCTGGCTGCAGGACCGCATCGCCAAACACGAAGGCATTCGTGATAACTTGATCAGCGTGCTAACTGGCGTCAGTGGCGTGGCTGTGCGTTCACCACAGGCGGGCAGTTACCTCTTTCCACGGCTGCCAGCGCTCTCGGTTCCGCTCCACACCTTCATCCGCGCCCTGCGTGTGCAGGCCGGCGTCACCGTCACACCAGGCACGGAGTTCAGTCCCGAGGCCTCCGACAGCATGCGCCTGAACTTCTCCCAAAACCACGACGCCGCAGTCCAGGCCATCACCCGCGCTGCGCAGTTGATCGAGCGCTATCGCGCCTAACCATCAAGCCACCATCCCTCATGATTCCCAAAGCCTACACCAGCGACCGCACACCTCCGCCAGCAGGTTCCTACAACATCGCCGTCGAGGCTGGTGGACTGGTCTTTTTGGCCGGACAAACGCCGCGCGATCGCGACAACGTGCGGCATGGCGACAAGCCCTTTGCCTTTCAAGCACGCCTGACGCTCGATAACCTGGAAGCCGCTGCCAACGCCGCGGGCCTGTCATTGAAGGACGCCGTGCGCGTGGGTGTCTTCCTCAAGAATCCCGCCAACGCCAAAGAGTTCGACACCATCTACAAAGAGTATGTCGGCGATCCCCTGCCAGCGCGCGCCCTGACCCAGTCCACCTTTGCCGACTTCGACATCGAAGTGGATGCCGTGCTATTTCGGCGCGGGTGAAGCCCGAGCAAGCTCTTCCGCCCTCTCGGACACATCCGTTAGACTCATTTCAACTCCTGCCGCCCCTCTCCCCATGAAACGACTACTTATCCTGACAAGCCTGCTGGCTTTTGTTCTTCAATCGTCTGCCCTTGAGACCATCAGCCGTCCGAAACCCGAGATCGAGTCTGCGGAGATCAACAGCATCGTCCGCCGGCATTTCCCCGAGGACTCCAAGGGTGGTGTCGCCGTGCTCGTCCTGCGTGACGGAAAGGTGCTGCACAGCAAAGGTTACGGCACCCAGGACGAAGCACCGATCACGCCAGACACCCCGATGGGGCTGGCTTCGGTGAGCAAGCAACTCACCGCCATGTGCATCGCCTTTCTCATCGAAGAAGGCCGCTTGAAGCTGAGCGACAAGGTCGCGGATCATCTGCCAGAGGTGAAGATGTCGGTGGATGGGCGCGAACTACTCGTGCAGGATCTGCTATGGCATACCGGCGGACTCCCGAATTTCATGAATAGAGCGGAGAAGGAATCGATCGCCGCCTACAAGAAGGCTCATGACGTCGCATTGTGGACCAACCGGGCACACACCGAGTGGATTGCCACCCAAGCGCTCAAGCGCAAGCCGGGCACCGAGTTTGAGTATAGCAATGGCGGATACGCGCTGATGGCCCGCCTCGTCGAAGTCATCACCAAGAAGCCGTTTCATCAATTCCAACAGGAGCGCCTCTTTGACGTGCTCGGCATGAATCAGTCCAGCGCCGTGAGCCTGCGCTTCAACGGTGCGGGCAACGTGCAGGCCAGCCTCAACGACTACGCCAAATGGGATCGGGCGCTCTGGGACGGCTCTCTCGTCAAACCGGCCACCTGGCAGATGATGACGCAGTCCGGCACGCTCGACGACGGCACACCGGTCGGCTATGGATTCGGCTGGCACCTGAAGCATGAAAACGGCGAGCTGCTGGAAATGACCCACACCGGCGGCGGCAGCCCTCCCGGAAACGCCCGCAACGTCGTTCTCCGCGATCTCCGCCACCGCCTCACCGTGGTGTTCTTCTCCCGCGAAAACCTCCAATACACCCGCGAGATCCGCCATCAAATCGCCGCCGAGATTCGGGACTGCGCACTCACGCTCAAGTGATGCCTGCCGGTAACTTCGTTCTCTACCAAAGTCAGCTCAAACGCATAAAGTATCATGGTTAAGCTGCCTCCATCATCATCCCACACGAGCAGGCAGGATCTTCCCAGTCTCGACGCCCAGAAACCGTTTGGTCAGCTCCTCGGCCCGCTCGGACACGTCCGTGAGATAGATCTCTACAGAAGCATTTCCGCGTCTAGTGCTGACGAGTCCATGTTCCCGCAGCATGGCCCCCACATGGCTCGCGCAAGTCGTCGCGCTGTCCACCAGCCTGACCGATTTGCCCAGCAGCTTTCGCAGGATGGGCAACAGCAGCGGGTAATGAGTGCAACCGAGCACCAGCGTGTCGATTTCCATTTTGATGAGGGGTTTCAAATACTCCTCCAACGCGAGACGAAGGGATGCGTGGTTGAGCCAGCCCGCCTCCACAAAGGGAACCAGCAGCGGAGTCGCCACCGCATGGGTGCGGATGTCCGGACGCCTCATAGCGAGCATGTGCTGGTAGGCGTGGCTCCGAATGGTGCCCTCCGTGCCGATGATGCCGACGCGGCAGCAGTTCTTGCCTTTCAAAACCGCCTCCACCCCAGGCTCCAAAACCCCGATGATCGGCACCCTGAAAGTCTCCTGAAGCAGCGGCAGAGCATGCGCCGTCGCCGTATTGCACGCAACCACCACGGCTTTGACTCCTTTGGTGAGCAGGAACTGAGTGTCCTCCATCGCGAACTGTCGGATCGTGTCAGGCGACTTCGAGCCATAGGGAATCCGAGCGGTGTCACCAAGATACACAATCGACTCGTCCGGCAGCAGCTTCCGCAGCGCACGCACCACCGTCAGACCACCAACACCAGAGTCAAAAACTCCGAGGGGCATATTTTCGTTAGTGGCAGTCATGGTGGCTTGATTCGGCAAAGAGACAAGAGCTTGTCGTCGCTCACAAAGATCGCAAGCGCCACGTTCCAAAGTGCATTCAGTTTTATGAAAAAAAACCTGCCCCTCATCATCGCGAGCTTTCTCGCGCTTCCATTCGCGACCGTGCTTCACGCACAGTCAGCGGCGGCATCGGTGTGCTCATCACGCGGAATGGCGAGGTCGTGCATCGCCAGGGCTACGGCACAGTGAAGGGCCAGCCCCTGACGCCGCAATCATCGCTGCGGCTGGCCTCCATCTCGAAGCAGTTCGCCGCCATGTGCACTGCGTCGTTGAACTATGGGAAGACGCCGCCAAGCCCGACGAGAACCTCAACCCCGAGATAGAAGCCGCTGCCCGCAAAACACTCCAGGCCGTCTTTGATGGCCTGGGGAAATGACAACGAACACTCCTTCTCCCTCTTTTTGCCGCCCCTGTTTGCCGAGACGCTTGCAAGACCTCCGGGAAGCGATGGGTTTGAGCAACGTCCGGCCTGGCTCGTCAGAGTGGCATGAGCTGGGCATTTTCACCTTCCGATAACTTTTTCCGGCAAATGAGGCGGTGACCGGCGACGACTAGGTTGTAAGCCACCCATGTCCCCGCCATCCGAACACGAGCGCCATGCCCAGTTTCTCCGCCACTACGCGGAGAGCGAGGTGGCGTTGCACACCTTTGTGCGGTCGCTAGTGCCCACACGGCAGATGGCTTCGGAGGTGATGCAGGACGTGATTCTCGTGCTGTGGGAGAAGTTTGATGCGGCGGCTGATTTCCAGGGATGGGCCTTTGGCGTGGCCAAGAATGTCGCCTTGCGTCACCTGCGTCGGCAGTCGCGGGACCGGCATGTGTTTGATGATGATCTGGTGAACCAGCTCGCTGACGATGCGGTCGCCCTGGTGCCGGTGCATGACGGGCATTGCGAGGCCCTGGAGCGCTGCCTGGAAAAGCTCCCTGCCGCGCAACGAGAACTGGTGCTCATCGCCTACACGAAGGGCACCCGCATGGATGAGCTGGCCACCCGCCGTGGGCAGACGCCGATGGCACTCTACAAACTGCTCCACCGCATCCGGCAGGCCCTGCTGGAGTGTGTGGAGCGCACACTCGCCAAGGAGGAACACGCATGAATCCCGACTCACACGATCTCATCCAGCGCCACATGGCCGGGCTGCTCACGGAGGATGAAGCTGCCGTCCTGCAAACCCGCCTGAAGGCCGACACGGACCTGCGGAGGCTCTACCTGCACTACATGAATCTGGACGTCGCCCTGGAAGCACAGGCCGGATCACGAGACCGGGTGATCGATCTGCTGCGGGCAGCCCCGCTGCCTGAAAACAAACCCGCCGGGCGCTGGGTCTCCTGGCGTCCTCTCACTGCTGCTGCCGCGCTGCTCATCTTCTCAGCAGTTGCGGCGTGGATGATGTCGGATTTATCGCGTGGCACCGCGCGGCCGTTCGCGGTGCTTGCGGCGGCGAATGAGGCGGTGTGGGCGGACCCGAATGTGGAGCTGGCGTTGCGAGGCGGGGAGCTGCCGCTGGGAGCGCTGCGGTTGGTGTCAGGCACGGCAGAGTTTCTTTGCGCGGATGGGGCGACGGTGGTGATGCGAGGGCCTGCGGTGATGCGCTTTGCCGAGCGGAAGCGGGTGTTCGTCGAGAGTGGGCGCATCTTTTGCCGCTGCCCTTCGCCGGAGTCACGGCTGTCGGTAGAGACGGCGTCGACGGAGGTGGTGGACCTGGGCACGGAGTTCGCGGTGGATGCGCGGGCGGACCGCAGCACGCTGGTGGCGGTGCTCAGCGGTGAGGTGCAGGTGGGCAAGAGGCAGCCGCGATTTCTACGCCAAGGCGAGGCAGTGGAAGTGCGCGGTGATGGTATCCTCATCATCAAGCCGCTCGCGAGGGAGGAGTTTGCCGAGCTGCTGCGGGCATCGCCTTCAGTGAGCGAGGCGGTGCTGCATGGTGAGAATGTGCTGCGCGACGCTGGCTTTGGAAACGGACTGAGTGAGGCGACGTGGAGCGGCACAGAGGGCAACATCGAGGCGGTGCGCAGTGGCGGGCGCAGCGGGCGAGCGGTGCGGGTTTTCGCGGGCGGCTATGCGCTGTGGCCGCAGTGCTTGCAGAGAATCGAACGAGGCGACATCGCGGGGAAGTTGCTCGTGGCCTCGGTGTGGGCGGCGTCGCCTGCACAGGACCGGTTGCGTGACGGGCAGTTTGCGATGCTGAAGGTGGCCTTCATCAACGACCAAGGACGTGAATTCGCTTTTTCAAGACGGCATGTGCTCGATGGAGGTCACACCGGAGGTCGCTTCGAGCAGGTGCAGCTCGCAGCGCTGGTGCCACCAGGGACGAGGGGCGTGCTGTTCCAGCTCGTGCTGACCAGCCGTGGCTTCGATTCCGGCTCGGTAGTCTTTGATGATGCGGCGCTGATTCTCACCGACGCGCCTGCTGCCGAATGACACCTCAAGAAATCTAATCGTCCCATGAAACACATCACATCATTTCTCATCCTAGTGGCCGCCACGGTCACTTGCATGGCCCAGCAGGCGAAACCCGCCACGCCGCCCGAGTTTGTAACGATCACTGATGATCCCAAGCTGCCGCGGGTGCTGCTCATGGGTGACTCGGTATCCATCGCGTATGCCTTGGAGGTGCGGAAGCTGCTCGTGGGCGTGGCGAACGTGCATCGCGTGCCCGCGAATTGCGGTTCGACGAAAGTCGCCCTTGGTTCGTATGGCCTCGTGCGTTGGTTACAGGATCCGAAAGAGCAATGGGATGTCATTCACTTCAATCACGGCCTGCATGACCTCTCGTATCGATTCGCCGATGATCGCGACAAGAACGACAAAGGTGACTACGCATCGCCGAGTAACGGCGGGCATCAAAACGTGCCGCCGGGCGATTATGAGAAGAATCTGCGCCAGATCATCGCGCGGCTGAAGCAGACGGGCGCGAAGCTCATCTTTGCCAGCACCACGCCCGTGCCGGAAAGCGATGCCGCGAAGTATGTGAAGGACTCCGAGCTACCCTACAACGAGATCGCGAAAAAAGTCATGACTGAGGAAGGCGTGACCTGGAACGACCTCTGGTCCCTAGTGAAACCCCGCCAAGCCGAGCTGCAAGGCAAGCGCAACGTCCACTTCATGCCGACTGGTTCGAGTGTGATGGCGAAGCAGGTCGCTGAAACAATTCGCGCAGCTCTTCCAAGAAACAACCCATGAACCACCGCCCCGTGAACCGAATCATCACCACCTCACTGCTCGTTCTATTGGCCTCTGTCGCGTTCGCAGATGACGCGACCTGGCTGCAAACCAAAGGCACTCTCATCTTCCAGGACACCTTTGATCGCGAGGAGGACGGCAATGGCATGAAGGCCATCGGCAATGGTTGGGAAAGTGCCACCGCCGACCGCGCGCCGAACGTGAAGCAGGCTGATCTCGACGACGGCATCCTCAAGATCGCCAGCGATGGCAAGGCCGCCGGGCATGGCATTCACATCCATCACGATGCGGGATTCGCGGATGGCGGCACCACGCTGCGCTTTCGTTTTCCTGGGCTGAACAAAGGCGAGACCTTCACCATCGGCCATGTGGATCGCGAGATGAAGGGTGTCCATGCAGGCCATCTTTGCTACGCGAATCTTTATCCCACCAGCATCCTGCTGCGCGACAACAAGACCGGCATTAGCGAGGAGAAACTGCGGGCTCGTCGTGCGGTGTTCCTCGAAAAGAATGAGAAGCTGCCGCCTGATCTTGATGCGCTGCTTCAAACCAAAGAGAAGACCGTGCCATGGAAGGCTGACAATGAATGGCACACGCTTACGCTCGCGTTTGAAGGCGACGAGATGCGGTTGAGCATTGATGGGAAGCTCGTCGTCTCGCATCGTTCGGAGGGATTTGCGCATCAGTCGAAGCGCTGGCTGAGCTTCAGCGCTGCCAGTTCGCTTTGGATTGATGACGTGAAGCTTTGGAAAGTGAAGTGAAACGCTGGCGTGATTCGAACAAAGGAACGAGGCCCAAAGAACTGACGAATGAATCCCAATCGACTCAACTCACAAACCATGCGTGCCTTGGTGCCGTCGTGTGCGGGTATCGCCCTTGTCGTTGCTCTGCTCGCACCGCACGGCAGGGCCTGGGGGGAAGTTCGTCTCGCGCCGGTGTTTACCAGCGGAATGGTTTTGCAGCGCGACCAGCCTGCCAGGATTGCAGGCTGGGCTGACGTGGGTGAGAGGGTCGTCGTCAGGCTCGGTGAAAGGACGGTGGGCAGCACGGTGGGCGCGGGTGCGCCCAAGTTGTGGAGCGTAACGCTGCCTGTGCTGAGCGCGGGGCCGGTTGACGACATCTCCGTCGAGGGAAAGAATCTCGTGAAGCTCACCAACCTGCTTGCCGGGGACGTGTGGGTTTGCTCAGGCCAGTCAAACATGGAGCAGACGATGGCGCGCGGAGATTGGTGCAACTATGGCGGCGTGCGGAATGGTGGGCAGGAGATGGCAGTGGCGAGCCATCCGCGCATCCGGCTGTTTATTTCCGCGAGCAAGCAACCGTGGATGGAATGTTCACCAGAAACCGTCAGGCGCTTCTCGGCGGCGGGTTATTTCTTTGGCCGGGAACTGCACCGCGAGCTGGATGTGCCGGTCGGTCTGGTAATGGCGGCGGTGGGTGGGACGCCCGCAGAGTATTGGACACCACGAAAGGCGCGCGAGGCATGGGCGGGCCATGCGACGGCGCTTGGGCCAGCCCAGAAGGTCCTTCGAGAATGGCGACCTCAGTTCGATGCCGATCGAAAGACGCAGGCGGAGTGGTCGAGTGCCGAGGGCGAGGCGAAGAAGCGCGGGAGTCCTGCACCGCCACGTCCGGCGCATAAGCTGACCGTGGAGCAGCAGGAGCTGGTGCGGGCTGCCATTCATGTCGTGAACGTGGGCAGCGGATACGCCGCGCGCATCCAGCCGCTCACGGCGATGACGATCAAGGGTGCCATCTGGTATCAGGGCGAAGCGAACGTCGGACGCGCGGCGGAGTATGCGGAGCTGATGACGCAGCTCATCGGCGGCTGGCGCGAGGATTGGGGGCAAGGCGATTTTCCGTTCTTGATCATGCAGTTGGTGAACTTCGGCGCTGACGGCACTCAGTGGTCTGCCCTTCGTGCGGCGCAGCAGACCGTGGCTGACACGGTGTCACACACCGGGATGGCCGTGGGCATTGATATTGGCGATTCCGGCAACATTCACCCCGAGAATAAACAGGAAGTCGGAAGCCGCCTCGCGCTGGTCGCTTTGAAAAATGTGTATGGACGCAACGTGGTCGCCGCTGGCCCCAAACTGACCGGCACACGCTTTGATGCAGGCAAAGCGCAGCTCACCTTCGATCAACCCGTCATTCTCAAAGGCCGCGTCGGCTTTGAGATGGCCGGGAAGGATGGCCGGTTTCATCCAGCACTCGCCGTGGCACAGGAAAACACCATCACGCTGACCGCGCCGGAAATCGCGGAGCCACACCGCGTCCGTTATGCCTGGCGGGATAATCCGCCTGTCACCGTCTTCAACTCCACCGGCCTGCCTGCCGCACCCTTCCAAACTCCATGAGCAAAGCCTCTGTCGTTGTCTTGATCGCATTCATTCTCGCACCGCTCACTGCGCTGCACGCCGCCGAGCCGCTGCGTTTCAATCGCGACGTTCGTCCCATCCTCTCCGACAACTGCTTCGCCTGTCACGGACCGGACAAGGCTCATCAAAAGGCGGGACTGCGGCTCGATGTGCGTGACGCGGCGATGAAACCGGCGGAGTCCGGCGATGCGGCCATCGTGCCAGGCAAGGTGGATGCGAGTGCCCTCATCGCCCGCATTTTGACCGATGATGAGGACGAGATCATGCCGCCGCCGAAATCACACAAGAAGCTGAGCGCGGCACAGAAAGAGACGCTGAAGCGCTGGGTGTCCGAGGGCGCGGCGTATGAGGAGCATTGGGCTTTTCAGCCGGTGCTGGCGGTGCGCGTGCCCGCGGCAGCGGATTTGCCAAAGGCGGATGCGGAGTCGCTGAAGTGGCCGCGCAATGAGATCGACTGGTTCGTGTTGCAAGGGCTCGCGCAGGCGGGATTGAAGCCCTCGCCACGCGCAGACGACGGCACGCTGGCGCGCCGTATCGCGCTTGACCTCACGGGGCTGCCGCCGCAGGCGGAGACGCTGAAGCGTTTCGATCCCGCGAAGCTCGATGCCACCATCAGCGCACTTTTTGCCTCGCCGCACTATGGCGAGCGGATGGCGGTGGACTGGCTGGATGCAGCGCGGTTTGCCGACACCCAAGGCTATCAGAATGACAACGACCAGATACACCGCCGACCGCGTGGAGACGACGGCCTCGGTGTGGCTGGCACAGACCTTCAACTGCACGCGCTGCCACGATCACAAGTTCGATCCCTTTACCCAGAAGGACTTTTACAGCCTGAAGGCCTTCTTCAACAATGTGAACGAGCAGGGGGATGGCAATCAGAGCAAGCTCATCCTCGCGTCAAAGGAGGTGGAGGCACGCATGATGCCGCTGCAGAAGGAGGTGTCCGCGCTGGAGAGGAAACTCGCGAGCCAATCCGTGGCCGATGCAGTTGTGCATGCCTGGGCGGAGCGGCTGGTGAAGCAGCCGACCGACTGGGAGCCGCTGGAGATTGCGCAGCTTTCAGCCCCGCAGGGCAAGCCCGTGGCGGCCAGCGATGCGCGGGCCTTTGACCTGAGTCTGGTGAACTCCGAGAGAGTCCCCATCGTCGCGAAGGTCAGGCTGCCCGCCGGG
The DNA here is from genome assembly GCA_026397605.1 of Verrucomicrobiota bacterium. GTDB lineage: Bacteria > Verrucomicrobiota > Verrucomicrobiia > Verrucomicrobiales > Verrucomicrobiaceae > Prosthecobacter. Next base: position 10,714 of record JAPLUM010000325.1, read on the forward strand.
AAGACTATCACCGCACTGCGACTCGAGTGCTCCACGGAGGCTGATGGTGCGCGCATTGGAGTCGGGCGTGTCTGGGTGCAGCCCTCGGGCAAGAAGCCCCTCGCCCTGGAGGGCGCTGTCGAGGGCGTGTCGCGAAAGGCCACGGAAGCGGAGCGCGTGCTCGATACCACGGCGAAAAACTACACCACACTTGCCATATTGGTGCCCGGTCCCAACAAGCCCTCGGAGGCACTCGTCTGGCAGCTCGAGACGCCGCTGACCGTTCGGGAAGGCGATACCGCCGAGTTCAATATCACCGTGACAGTGGCAGGCCGTGAAACCGCTTGGCAGATGCTTTTTACGGAAGCACCTGCGGATCAACTCGTCGCTGAAACCACGCTCGCCATCGCCGGGAAAGACGCCGCCAGCCGCACGAAGACCGATGTCGAAACGCTGCGGCGTGAGTATCAGCTTTTGCTCTCCGAGTCCCGTGAGGTCCGCGCGAAAATCGCCGGACTCAACGCGCGGCTCGATGCCATCCGCGCCCAGCTTCCCGCCGCCATCGTCATGGTGGAACGCGAGAAGCCAAAGGACACCTTCATCCTCATGCGCGGCGTGTATGACAAGCCTGGTGAGAAAGTCTCCCCCGCCACACCCGCCGTGCTCCCGCCCATGACGGAAGGCGCGCCACGCAACCGTCTCGGCCTCGCTCGCTGGCTGGTGAGCAGCGAGAACCCGCTCACTGCACGGGTGACGATGAATCGACTGTGGCAGTCTATCTTTGGCACCGGCCTCGTGCGCACCAGTGAGGACTTCGGTGCGCAGGGAGAGGCACCGAGCCATCCCGAGCTGCTCGACTGGCTCGCGGGCGAGTTCATGCGCAGCGGCTGGGACATGCAGCACATGCTGCGGCTCATTTTGAACAGCGCGACGTATCAGCAAAGCTCCCGCACCACACCCGCGCTGCTCGCTGCGGACCCTGACAACCGCCTGCTCGCCCGTGGCCCGCGCTTCCGCATGAATGGCGAGTTCGTGCGCGATCAGGCGCTCGCTGCTGCCGGGCTGCTGTCGGAGAAAGTCGGCGGCAAGTCCGTGCGCCCCTATCACCCGTCCGGACTCTACGAAGCGGTCGCTGCCGGCACGGCCAGCTATGTGGAAGGCAAAGGTGACGACCTGCATCGCCGCAGCCTCTACACCTACTGGCGGCGCAGCGTGCCGCACCCGGCGATGATCGCCTTTGACTCGCCCGGTCGCGAGGTCTGCGCCCTGCGTCGTCCGCGTTCCAACACCCCGCTCCAGGCGCTCAATCTCATGAATGACCCCACTTACATCGAAGCCGCACGTCATCTCGCGGCGCGGATGATCAAAGCCGCGCCCACCGTGCCCGCACAGATCCAGCACGGCTACCGCACGCTGCTCGCACGCGGTGCCAGCGCTGCCGAACTCGCCGTGCTCACCCGCGCCTATGAGCGGGCTCATGCTGACTTCGCCGCCCACCCCGAGGCCGCCACTGGCCTGCTGAAGACCGGCATCGCGACAGCCGATGCCAAAATCTCCCCCGCCACGCTCGCCGCCATGACCAGTGTCGCCAGCACCCTGCTGTGCCTGGATGAGGCCGTCACCAAAGAATAACGCATGACCCCGCTCACTCGTCGCCACTTCCTCGGGCGCAGCACTGCCGCTGCAGGCGCTGCGGCGCTCGCCTCGCTCTTGAATCCGCGCCTCGCCGCCGCATCAGGCGGACCCGGCGGACTGCCTCACTTTGCGCCGAAGGCGAAGCGCATCATCTGGCTCACCCAGAGCGGTGCGCCCTCGCAGTTTGAACTCTTCGATCCCAAGCCCGGCCTCCGGGCGCAGTTCGACAAGGACCTTCCTGCGAGCATTCGCGGCGAGCAGCGGCTCACCGGCATGACCGCCGGGCAAAAGCGCTTCCCCATCGCGCCCAGCGTTTACCAGTTTGCACAGCACGGCCAGTGCGGCATGGCGCTCAGCGAGCTGCTCCCTTTTACCTCAAAGCACGCCGATGACCTTTGCCTTATACGGTCGATGCACAC
>JAPLUM010000042.1 GCA_026397605.1 Verrucomicrobiota bacterium
GAAGGCAAGCCACCTGCCCAGTCTGGCACGTTGCGAACGCATTTGGATGAAAGTCAGCCTCACAAAGTCTTTGCCTGCAAAGAAGGGCCAGAAAGCCGAGAAGCAGTCACTCACTACCGTGTTCTACGTCAGGGCATGGGCCGCACGCTGCTTGAGGTGACTTTAGAAACAGGTCGCCGGCATCAAATTCGTGTCCAGCTCGCCCAGGCCGGCTGCCCGATTGTAGGAGATGAAAAATACGGTGCCAAGTCCAATCCAGCGCGCCGCATGGCCCTACACGCTGCGGTTTTAAAACTCACACACCCGCACACAGGAAATGAAATGGTCTTTGAGTCCCCCTTAGCCCCAGAGCTACTGAAGCTACTGCCTAGCGAGGTCTAATCAGAGATCGTTCTTATGCGCACGCGTCTCAGCAGCAATCACGCCGCTGAGACAGATCAGGCAGATCAAGTTAGGAATGGCCATCAGCCCATTCGCAGCATCTGAAAAGTCCCAGACTGCGCTGGCTTTTTGGGTTGAGCCAAATAGTACCGCAGCAATCCAAAGCAAGCGGTAAGGCAACACGGCACGTGTGCCCAAAACATACTCAGTGGCCTTTTCACCATAGTAACACCAGCCGAGAATCGTCGAGAAGACGAAGGTCAACAGTCCTACTGTCAGCACAAAGGGTCCAATGCCAGAAAGCACCCCAAAGGCACCCTGAACCAGCGCGGCCTTAGCCAACACCGCACTACCATCAGCGGCCAACTTCATGGTGCCGTCAGCAGCCATGCCGTCTTTCCAAAGCCCACTACTCACGATCACGAGCCCCGTCATGGCGCAAACCACCACAGTGTCCCAAAAGGTGCCAGTAGAACTGACCAGCGCCTGACGATAAGGATTCTTTGTCTGCGCTGCAGCTGCCACGATAGGTGCGCTGCCTAGTCCCGATTCATTGCTGAAAAGCCCACGGGCAATGCCCATCTGCATCGCCATCTGCATACCACGCCCAATGAAACCACCCGCAACAGCACTGCCAGTGAACGCCGACCGGAAAATCACGGCAATGGTTTCAGGAATGACGGCCCAATTATGAATCAGCACAGCCAGACAACCGAGCACATAAAAGATAGCCATGAATGGCACGAGCACCTCACACACTCTGGCGATGGATTTCACTCCCCCTAAAATGACAAGGGCAGTGAGTATCGCCATGATGATACCTAATCCCCAAGCGACAAACTCGGGTTGAGCCCAGCTCACACCAGCAGCCGTTTGTTCTTTTAAAAGATTCTGAACGTTATCGACGATGCTATTGGCCTGTGTCATGCAGCCAATGCCAAACGCCGCAATCATCGTGAAGATGGCAAAGACCATTCCTAACCACTTTTGACCTAACCCATATTCCAGCGCATACATGGGTCCGCCAGCAAAACTGCCGTCCTTCTGCTGGACGCGATATTTCACCGCCAACAGAGCTTCGCTGTATTTGGTGGCAATACCGAAAACACCCGTTAACCACATCCATAGAACAGCTCCAGGCCCACCCGCAGCCACTGCGCCGGCCACACCGACGATATTTCCAGTGCCAATGGTTGCCGCCAAAGCTGTCATCAAAGCACCAAACTGTGAGACATCACCTTCCCCCTCTTTTTCCCGTGAAAAGGAAAGTTTAATCGCCTGCCACATGCGCTTCTGAATGAAGCCAGTGCGGAAGGTTAAAAACAAATGCGTGCCAAAAAGCAACGCAATGAGAGGCACACCCCAAACGAATCCAGAGAGATCAGCAGCGAATTTTTCAAAGGTCATGATCTGTCATAAAGGCAAAGACCGCGCCAAGCCAAGCAAGAAATGATTAATCCTTGCCTAAAGCGTGCCGAATGATGCGATCCAGATGTGTGATCGGCAGCGAATAATGGCCCTCTTTTTCCAGCCAATGCGTCGTCGTATGAGGCATCAGTGCAGCGATCTGCTCACTGTATTTCCAGGAGATGTTGCGATCTTCTTTGCCATGCCACAGGTGAATCAATGCGTCGATACGACTCAGCTCAAAAGCCCACTCGGAAAGATAGATGTCAGCGTCGGCAATCACCATTTTCGGCCCCCGACGTAGCGCCTCCACCATTCCACCACGCACCACACTGAAGGTATAGGGATCTGAAAGCACTCGACGATCTTCTTCACCCAACATTTTCAGCATCCAGCGCAGAGGCAGACGATCAGGCTGGCCGCTTGTGATGACTTTCCCCACTCTCAGCAGCAGCCCGAGGATGGACGGGAAAATACGCCGGAGGTGAATCATCATCCGGTAAACCCAGAACATGTGCTGATAGCCCAAGAACATCAACGGAGGCGCGCCACAGCAGATGGTCGCACTCAAAATGCGTTCTTTCATTGCCAGCGCCGTGGCCAGAACATAGGGGCCGCCACCGGACCAGCCCATGACATGAAACTTCTCTGCCCCGACATGAGACGCTAATTGCTCCAGCGTCTCGGGCCAATCTGCTAGCTGACGGTTTGGCTGAAAATCAGATAGCCCAATGCCAGGTCGATCTGGCGAAATGACCCTTAGTCCATATTTTTTACCCACCTCATCCATCAGCGCACCCTGAACCCGCGCACTTGGCCAGCCGTGATAGTAGAACAGTGGCACACCCGCAGGATCTCCATGCTCGGCATAGCCCAGATTGAGTCCGTTTTTAAGTTTAAGTATCTGATCCGACATTTCTAGAAATTATATATCGCATAAAGTAGAGAAAGCATCAGCAAGCAACTTCCGATCCTTAACCTGGATGATTCATGAACATCGTGACGAAACCGCTCGAAAGCCTGAAGCTGCAAGGCGGGTGCTGTTTTTGAAAGGCTGAGTGCATTGAGCAATGCTCGATGACTTTCAAAACAAGCCCAACGCAGCAGATTCAGGCTTTTGAGCGGGTGCAGTAGATGTCTCATGAATGATTCAGGTTAAAGACTCTTTTCTCCAAGTAGTGCACTACTGCTAGGCACTGCATCACGACGAAGATCAAATTGCTTCACCGCACGATCCTGAAGATGCTGCACAGCTTCTTCCACACTATCAGTCCAGCAGATGAGATCAATATCCTCTGGGCTGATCGTGCTACCTTTGACCATGTGATCGATCAGCTGACGCAGTTCACTCCAGAATTCAGTGCCCATGACCACGACAGGGAAGTTTTTCACCTTCTTGGTTTGAATCAAAGTCAGCGCCTCAAACATCTCATCCAAGGTGCCAAAGCCTCCGGGCATGATGATATTACCG
>JAPLUM010000591.1 GCA_026397605.1 Verrucomicrobiota bacterium
ATCTGTGTGGGAAAAAAACATCGCTGGGATCTCATCGGCTTTTTTGGCCGACTGCTAACCACCTTCCGCAGTCTGCGGCCTACGGTCATCCATGGCTACCTGCATGAGTCCAATCTCATGGCGCTGCTGCTGAAGCCTCTCTGCGGCTTCCCCAAAGTCATTTGGGGAATTCGCGACTCCCAGACCGATGCTGATACCTGGGGACTACTGGGTAAGCTCAGCTTTCGGCTCAATTGCCTACTTTCAGGCTGGGCGGATCAAATCATCGCCAATTCACGGGCTGGGCGTGCCTATTACATCCGCCATGGTTATCCAGAAGCCAACTTTGCAGTCATCCCCAACGGCATCGACTCCCAGCGCTTTCAGCCACTGCCACGCACCAGCTTTAGCAGCACCTTTGCTCTCATTGGCCGACTGCACCCAATGAAGGATCACACCACCTTCATCCGAGCACTGGCGCTCGTGCCTGAGGCAAAGGCCACCATCATTGGCAGTGGAGATGCCGTCTATGCAGCAGAAATGCGCACGCTGGCAGAGACTCTCGGCGTTTCCGGTAGCATCAGCTGGCAGCCAGCGCGGGATGATCTATCTGCCATCTATCCAACTTTTGACGCCCTCGTCTCCACCTCTGCTTATGGCGAAGGTTTCTCCAATGTGATCGGGGAGGCCATGGCCTGCGGCTTACCCTGCATCACGAGTGATGTCGGTGACTCCGCCTGGCTGGTCAATGATCCGCAGTGGACCTTTCCAGCCACCGATCATGAACTTTTGGCGCGACAGATGCAGCTTTTCCTATCCATGAATCCTGAAGAACGTCAGCAGCTCAGCCAAACCAACCGCCAGCGAGTGGAGGAAAACTTCACCGTCGAGCAAATGGTGGATCGCACAGCCAAACTCATCCGTCGCAGACAACACATCCTCTGGATCACCACAGGTCTAGGCACAGGCGGAGCCGAAAGGATGCTCACTCAGCTCATCGCCGGTCTAACCAATCATCAGCATACCGTCATCTCCCTCACTGCTGGCGGGAAATACATCGAACCCATTCGAGAAACCGGAGCCGTCGTCCACACACTGGACATGCCCGCCGGAAAGCCGAGCATCGGCGCGCTCTGGAGACTTTTCAGGCTAGCCTGGCAGATCAAGGCAGATACCCTCATGGGCTGGATGTATCATGGCTGCCTGGCTACCGTGATGGTGAAAGTCTTCCGCCTTGGCCAAGGCCGCATCATTTGGAACGTTCGGCAGTCCCTCTACGATCTGTCCCATGAGAAACGCGGCAGCGCCTTGGTCATAAGAGCCCTAGCCAAGCTCGCTTGGTTCAGCCACCGCATCACCTACAACTCTCAGCTCAGCGCCCGCCAGCATGAGGCCATCGGCTTTCCAAAAAGCCAAACATTGCTCATCCCAAATGGCTTCGACCTCGAAAAATGGGCTCCTTTATCCCCAGAAGAAAGCGCCCAGAAATCAGCCTCGACTTCCATCCACATTGGCCGCTTCGGGCGCTACGCGCTGATCCCGGCAAGGCCTGTACGGGTGCCGGCGGGTTCGCGCGCCGGGGCGGATTTCCAGGCGGCAACCATCAGCGCGCCGATGACGGTGATATGTTCCATGACCACATAGAATTCGAGCGTCTTCTTTTTGACCCATTGCGTGCATCTGCTCGGGGAGCGTGAAGATTTGCCAGAGCTCACTGCCAGCCTCGATCTCGTCGTGTCCTCATCTGCCTTTGGAGAGGGCTTTCCCAATGTCGTTGGTGAGGCCATGGCATGCGCCGTGCCGATCGTAGCCACAGACATCGGGGATACCGCATGGGTCGTCGGAGATACTGGCAGACTCGTCCCTCCGTGCGATCCCGTAGCCCTCGCCAAAGCCTGCATAGAAACCCTGAACCTCTCTATCGAACAACGAACCCAACAAGGCCAGTCCGCCCGCCAGCGCATCAAAGACCACTTCTCCCTCACCAGCGTCCTCACCCAATTCAATACCCTGCTAACTAACCAAGTCTCCTGATCTCCAGACTTCGTCATTAGGTTTTACTCATTCGTCATTTCTACCATGTGCGGCATCTCCGGCTACTTCACCCTTCCACGCTCACGCTCATCCGACCAGATGACCTCCGAGGTCACACGCATGACTGATGCCATCATCCTCCGGGGTCCCGATGACGGCGGCGCATGGGTGGATGCAGAAACTGGTATCGCTCTCGGTCACAGGCGTCTGAGCATCCTGGATCTCTCTCCTCTCGGTCATCAGCCCATGACCAGTGCTGACGGTCGCTACATCATCGTTTTTAATGGCGAGATCTACAACTTCCAGCAACTGCGCACCGAGCTAGAGCCGCACGGCCACAGCTGGCGTGGCCATAGCGATACCGAGATCATGCTCGCCGCCTTTTTGCAGTGGGGAGTCATCGAAGCAACGCGCCGCTTCAATGGAATGTTCGCCTTTGCCCTCTGGGATAAGCAGGATCGCGTCCTCCATCTCGGTCGTGATCGAGTGGGAGAGAAACCCCTCTATTATGGCTGGGTCGGCGACACCTTTGTCTTTGGCTCCGAATTAAAAGCCATCCGCCAATTTCCAGGATTCGACAGCGCCATCAATCGTGACGCCCTCTGTTCGCAAATCCGCTTCAGCTACATCCCCGATCCCTACTGCATCTATCAGGGCTTTCACAAGCTCCAGCCAGCTTCTCTCATCAGCCTCCGCTCACCCTTAGATAAACCCACACCACAACTCTACTGGTCACTGCGCAGCGTCATCGAACATGGACTCGACAATCCTTTCACCGGCAGCGAAACCCAGGCCATCGACACCTTTGAGTCCATGCTTAAAGACGCCGTCGGCATGCGCATGATCTCCGATGTGCCCCTCGGTGCCTTCCTCTCTGGTGGCGTCGATTCCTCACTCATCGTCGCCATGATGCAGAAGCAGAGCGCCCAACCCGTGCGCACCTTTACCATCGGCTTTGACGTCGCTGAATACAACGAAGCCAAATTTGCCAAGGAAGTGGCCACCCACCTCGGCACCGATCACACCGAGATGTACGTCACTGGCAAAGACGCGCTGGATAGCATTCCACTCATGCCAGCGCTCTACGACGAGCCCTTCTCTGATCAATCCCAGATTCCCACCTATCTCGTCTGTAAAATGGCCCGTCAGCACGTCACCGTCGCCCTCAGTGGCGATGCCGGGGACGAGCTCTTCGGCGGTTACGAGCGCTACTTCATGGGCCGCAGTCTGTGGGATAAATTTGCCTGGATGCCGCCCGCTTTAAAAAAGCTGACTGCTGGTGCCATGACAGCACTTCCGCCCTCAGTGCTCAATTCGTTAGGCACACTCGCCCGCCCGATTTTGCCGCAGAGCCTGAAAAAAGCAGCCATGGGAGACAAGCTGCACAAGCTCGCCGAAGTCATCGGCGCACCCGGCATGGAGTCCCTCTACCTCACCCTCATGTCCCACTGGAAGCAGCCCGAGCAGATCGTCATCGGCGGGCATGATCCCCAGACCAGCATCACCAATACCGCCGGCTGGCCCCGCGTCAGCGACTTCACCCACCGCATGATGCATCTCGACATGGAGACCTACCTCCCCGGCGACATCCTCACCAAAGTGGACCGCGCCGCCATGGGTGTCAGTTTAGAAGGCCGCATCCCTCTGCTAGACACCAACCTCATCGAGTTCGCCTGGACCATCCCCCACGCCATGAAAGTTCGTCAGGGTAGAGGCAAATGGCTCATGAGAGAGACCCTCTACCGCCACGTCCCCAAAACCCTCATCGACCGCCCCAAGCGCGGTTTCGGCGTCCCCATGGAGCACTGGCTGCGCGGCGAACTGCGCGACTGGGCCGAGGACCTACTCAGCGAATCCCGCCTGAAACGCGAAGGTTACTTCCACCCCACCCCTATCCGCCAAAAATGGCAGGAGCACCAAAGCGGCACCCGCAACTGGCACTTCTATTTGTGGGACATCCTCATGTTCCAGGCCTGGCTTCAGGCACAAAACTCGCATCCTTATTCCGGCATGCTTGAGAACTGATTTAGATGTCTTGAGAAACAAAAAATCTAAAGTTCGATCATTTCAGTCATTCTTGAATGCAGATTCCCCTTCAAAATCCCATCCGTAGCCGTATCAGCACCATACATGTGTGGGTCTGCACGGCACTCATTGGGCTATTGAGTGCAGATGTGGTGATGGGGATGTTCAATGCTGGGCTGTCGCCTTTGAAGCCCATCCTTTTCACGCTCTTTGCCGTTTTAGTAACCATCACCTCGTCGCTTCTGAACAAGCCGCGGTTCGCTCCTGCTGTTTTCTTGGTTTTACTTTTGCCTCTGGTAAGGGTCTTTGATGCCATTGTCCTCAAGCGTGCAGAGTTTACTTATGCAGGCCAGACAGAAATGGACATGATGAGAATGATCATTGTCCTGATCGCTTTTTTAGCGGTTCTAGCCACCGACAAGGGCCTGAAAATCGCACTCGGCGCAGCCATCCTGTCCATTTTCTTGACTACAGGTTCGGAGATTTTTGAGATGCTTGGTTTCGCCAAATTCACTGCGATCCCTGGGCGCTTTGCGGGGTTTAATGGCCACCCCAATTTCCCGCCCATTCTAATGTGTGAAATGCTCGGCATCGCCTTTGCCTTATGCCAAAATTTCCGCTTAAATTTCCTGCTGATTGTAACTGCCTATGTGGGTGTTGGACTGACTTATGGTCGCAGTGGCTTTGTTGTCCTGACTCTCATGTCAGGCTTGTACATTCTGATGAATGCACGCAGAAACATGAACTTTCTAATCGTTTGTGTAGCCATCACCATCCCTCTTGCAGGCATCGGGGTTGCCGTGCTTCAAAGTCAGACACAAAAGGGCATCATCAAAAACAAAGACACGACGGACCGCATGGATGCAATCCTCAATCTTGACTTTGATAAACTCAAATCGCCCGAGCGAGCTAAAGACGTCGGAGATGCCATGGAAGCCGTCTTTAAAAGACCCTTTTTGGGCTATGGAACAGGAGTTTCTGGCGCACGCTGGGCTCCGCACAACGAGTATGTGTCGTTGTGGCTAGAACTTGGTTTTCCTGGACTCGTTCTTTTTGTTGGCACCTACGTCATCCTCATCATGCGCAGTATTATGACGGGCGGAAAGGCTGGTTTTCTCATCTTTGCCATGTTGGCTTTTACTCCAGCTGGGCAAGGCCGTATCGAAACACCCCACTTCCTTTTAGCCATGAGCACCGCAGGTCTGATTCTTTGGCCAACACGTTACAAAATCGTACTTAATAACAGCCCGTCCACTACGCCTGTTCATACTCCGTGACCAGCGCTCCAAAACAGGCCTCCTGACTGAAGCGCTTTTCGGCGATTTCTCGGTGATTGGATGCGCGGGTGAGCGGTTGATCAAGTGCCCAGCGCGCGATCTCAGCGCTCAGACCTACGGGGTCTTCCTTCCCTGCTGACCAGCAGTGAGAAAGTCCCATTTGTACAAAATCCATGTTGCCCGGCACCTTACTTAAAATCAAAGGCAGATCGCAAGCAAGCGCCTCTAACACAGCAAAGGACAAGCCTTCATAGCGGGAGGCTAGCATCATGCCGTCAAGGGCTTGATAAAATGCAAGAGGCTCACTCAAGTAGCGCTTCCGCACAATTCGCTGTGTAATGCCTAACTCCGCTGCCAAGGCCTCGCATTCAGCAGTGAGTTCCCCATCGCCTAAATGATATAGCCAGAGCTGCGGACACTTTTTCAAAGCCAGAGCAAAAGCTCGATACAGCGTTAAAGGATCTTTTTGATAAGCCAACCGGCCAACAGAACCCAGCAGCAATGCCTCAGCAGGAACGCCCAACTCTGCACGCAATCGCAGCCTCACCAGAGTCTCCGCGGGTCGAAAGTGGGCTGTATCGACTGGGTTAGCCACCAGCCTCAAGCGTTGACTGGAAATTTTCAAAACCTTTTCAGCGAAAGACCACTCACCTTCCGAAAGTGTAATCGTCGTGCCCACTCGTCCAAGAACCGCTTCGATCAAATTATAAAGAACCGTGCGTAGTCCGGGCTTCCCGGCCAAGCCATAAAATGCGTGCGGCGTGTAAAAAAGAGGCCGCCACATGTCCCTTGTGCATCAAAAAATGCGCCAATGCTTCCACATGACGGAATACACCATCAACTCCAGGCTCAGTCACAAGAAGAATACGCATTGGGTGTAAACTCATAGCAAGTCCCACTCAATAGCCAGAAAAAAGAGACTATCTTTCAGGTGCCCTCGTAGCTGCTCCAGCAGACCAGCGGACGGACTCATAGCCTTTGCAGCCTGTTTACCGTCAGCCAGACTCAGCCCCGGCTTGATTCAATTTTAAAATTTAAAAGGCAGACATGGAAAACAATCTTGCCCCCAGGATGCAAGGCGCTAAAACAGAAGCATGGTTCGACTCACAGTTCTAGGCAGCGGCAGTTCAGGCAACTGTGCCATCGTGTCCACAGGGCGCACGACACTGCTGATTGATGCTGGTCTGAGTGCCAAGCAAATTATCATACGCATGGAGTCGGCAGGATATGCCCTGGATCAGCTGGACGGCATACTGCTCACGCACGAGCATCAGGATCACACCAGCGGCCTGGAGGTTCTGAGTGGAAAACATAAGCTGTCCTTGTTTGCCACACCGCTGACACAGGAGACGCTGATTGGCAGTCTGAAATTCCGTGGCGCACCGGGTTGGAAGCTCATGAACACGGGCAGTGCGTTTGATTTCCAAGATCTGCGAATCGAGTGTTTTCCCGTTCCGCATGATGCGGTGGACCCTGTTGGCTTCATCATTGCCGATGATGAATCGCGTCTGGGTGTGTTGAGCGATGTGGGCTTTGTTACCAATCTGATCAAAGATCGCCTGCGCTCCAGTGACAGCCTTTTTGTCGAAGCCAACTACGATACGCAACTTCTTGAAGCAGATACAAAACGCCCCTGGGCCACGAAACAGCGGATCAGCTCGCGTCATGGGCACCTTTCCAATGATCAGGCAGCTGAGTTACTGGAAGAGATCGCTCACCCGGATCTGCATCATGTCGTGCTGGGTCATTTGAGCGACGACTGCAATGATCCTGATCGTGTGGTGAAACGGATGCAGGAGTCACTGCACCGTGTCGGGGTGAAGGAAACGCGTGTTATCTGTGCCGAACGCCGAAAGCCCACAGCCACGCTGGAAGTGGCCAAGAAGCGTGTCACTATTTCTATGAGTAATCTCGTCGTCAGTCATCAACAGCTTGCCCTGCTTTAACCTTATGCGTCCACTTTATCTCATCATCATCGCCGTCGTGCTCATACTCCTGGCCTGGTTTGGCTGGTGGTCCTTTGGCCGCACGCCTGAGCAGCAGGTGCTGGCGCGGCAGATGGCTTTCATAGCCGCCTTAGAGGACCGTGATTGGTCTGAGGTGAAAGGCATGCTCACCGATGATTACATGGACGATTACGGCCACGACCGAAACAGTGCCGTAGATGACGCGCAGACAGCGCTGGGAAGCTTCCTCACATTAACAGTAAAGCCAGAGGTCGTCTTCCAACAGATCCTGCCTGACTTAGCCATGCTGAAAGTGAAAATCCAGATGGAAGGTAAGGGCCTAGGCGCTAGCGATTATGTGGTCGGTTATGTGAACAACCTGACACAACCCTGGTTCTTCCATTGGCATAAAAAAGGTCGCTGGCCATGGGATTGGAAGATCGTACAAATCCACAATGATGAGCTGCGCATACCGTAGTAAGATCTTTCATTCATCACCATGTTTCGATTCATCTTCAGTCGTCTAATGCAGGGCTTTGCCGTGATCCTCGGGGTTCTCTGCATCACCTTTGGGCTGCTGAAGTTGGCACCGGGAAGTCCGCTGCAAAGTGAACGTAATATTCCTGATCATATCCGTGCTCAGCGCATGGCCATGTCAGGACTCGATCAGCCTTTACCAGTGCAGCTCTGGCGCTACATCGTGAGTTTTGCCACCTTCGACTTTCCGGTATCGGCAAAGACTCCTGGACGTGGAGTGGACGAGATCATTGCTCAAGGATTCCCCGTTTCAGCGCAAGTGGGCGTGGCTGCCCTCCTGATTGCCCTCGCACTCGGCATCCCCATGGGGGCTCTAGCGGCGCTGCGACCCAACAGTCTGGAAGATCGTGTGAGCACGGTCGCAGCCACCCTGGGTATCTGTACTCCCAGCATGGTACTAGGGCCGATTCTCGCCCTCGTCTTTGGTTTAAAACTCCGCTGGTTCAATGCCTCTGGCTGGTATGACGCCGATGACTGGGTGCTGCCAGCCATGACTCTCGGCATCATTTACAGTGCCTACATCGCCCGACTCACGCGTGGAGGCCTGCGGGAGACGCTGGCGCAGGAGTTCATCCGCACGGCACGGGCGAAAGGAGCCTCAGAGGCAGCTATTGTGTTTCGCCATTCCTTTAAGCTGGCCTGTTTGCCAGTGCTGAATTTCCTGGGACCTACGGCAGCGGGACTCATGACAGGCTCGATTATTACTGAGACCGTTTTTCAGCTACCCGGGCTAGGCCAGCACTTCGTCGGGGCGGCGGTGAATCGTGATTATGATTTGGCCATGGCAACGGCGGTCTTTTATGCCGCGCTCATCGTCGGGTTTAATCTGATCGTGGATTTTCTCCAAGCGCTGTTAAACCCTCGTATCGGATTTAAAGCATGAGCCAAGAATCCTCCCAATCACACTCGCAAAAAGCCTGGCAGAGCCTCCTTCGCAATAGACTGACAGTCGCAGCCATGGTGCTGCTCGGGGTTCTTGTTTTACTCTGCTGCATTGGGCCGTTCTTTTCTCCTTATGGCCCAAATGATCAGAACCTGGAACTGCGTGCCACAAGCCCCAGTTTCTCTCACTGGTTAGGTACCGACCCCCTGGGACGCGATCTCGCCACACGCATCATGCATGGCGGTCGCATCTCGATGCTTGTTGGTTTATTAGCCACAGCGGTGGGTTCAATCATCGGAGTTGGTTATGGGCTCGTTGCTGGTCTTGCTGGGAAGCGGACAGATGCCTTGATGATGCGCTTTGTCGATGTGCTGTATGCATTTCCATTCATCACTTTTGTCATCATTTTGGTGGTGATTTTTGGCCGCGAGTTCTGGCTGATTTTTGTGGCCATTGGAGCCGTCGAATGGCTGACCATGGCACGTGTGGTTCGCGGTCAGGTGCTGACTTTGAAAAACCTCGAATACGTGCAAGCAGCCCGTGCCTGTGGTGCTGGATTTTGGCATATTTTGGCCAGGCACATGCTACCCAATGTCATGGGCCCCGTGATCATCTACAGCAGCCTCACCATTCCTGGAGTCATGATGCTGGAGGCCACACTCAGCTTCCTGGGACTGGGCATCCAGCCACCCGACGCCAGCTGGGGCGTGCTGATCAGTGAAGGTGCCGCCAGTATGGCCGCCTACCCCTGGATGCTGATTGGCCCGAGTGTGTTCTTTAGTGCCACACTCCTGGCGCTAAATCTCATTGGTGATGCCCTGCGGGATGCTCTAGATCCTAAGTCAGTGCGGGAATGACCAAACGATGTACAGGTGACGAAATGCAGGGGAATCATCCTGCATTCCCAGCCATTACAAACCCAGCCCCGGAGGTAATCCCATGCCGCCGGTTAGCTTACCCATCTCGGCTGATTGGGTGTCTTTGACTTTCTTTTGCACCTGTTGAATGGCGGAAAGCACAAGATCCTGGAGCATTTCAACATCGCTCGGATCGACGACTTCTTTGGCGATCGTGATGCTGGTCACATTTCCTTCACCGTTGGCTTTGGCAACGATCTTACCGCCTGCGACGCTGGCTTCAAAGGTGCGGGTCGCTAGCTCAGCCTGAGACTTTTGCATCTGGCTCTGCATTTGCTGCACCTGCTTCATCATTTTCTGAATATTCATAGAAGGAGAAATTAAAAATAGATGGCGCGATGGTCAAGACGCCAGTGCTTTGCAGCCGTTTTTAGGGCTCCCGCTGCTGGGAGGGCGCATTGAGAAACTTCCGCACCTCTGTGCTGTAGGCGTCAGGAGTGGTCTGCTGACCGTGTTCCCGCGCGCCTTCAAACCAAGTGTGCGTGCTCGGTGCATGGCTACCAGCCACACTGAGCAGCAGTTCCATCGTGATTGGGATCGGTTGCCCACTGTGGATGGCCGCGGACAGCGTCATTTCGGCAGCGCGATCAAAGACCCACTTCAAATCAGCTCCAGAAAAACCATTCGTTGCCGCCACCAGTGCCTCGACATCGAGGTTGG
>JAPLUM010000627.1 GCA_026397605.1 Verrucomicrobiota bacterium
TTATTTATACGCCATTGATAGTTTGGATTTGTGCCTTGAGCTGATGCTGTGAAAGTGACTTTTGTTCCCACTGCAACGACGCTGTCTGCGGGAGATCGCGAGGCACTGACGGCCGTGATTGGGTCATTCACGTTAAGAATAACAGCTGTAGAAGTCACCGTAGTGGGACCATTGGACACGACGCAGTCATAGCTGCCTTGATTACTCTCTGCCACATTTGATAGGGTTAAGGTGGCCGTGGTAGCCCCAGAAATATCAATTCCATTTCTGCGCCAGCGATAGGTAATACCTGTCTGAACAGGTGTTACAGCAACTGTATAGGTAACCGTCGTGGTTGGACCTGGGTTGACAGCTTGGGTCGGTGGACTTGGCTGAGTGGCGATGGCCAAGGCAGGGGGCAAGAGTCTGGCTCGACCACTATAGATTTTTGATGTGGTTAAACTGGGAACCAAGTCTGGCATTAAGAAGTAGCCCGCGCCGATAGCACTGGAGCCAGGTATTTCTACTTTGACTAATTGGCCATTGTTGTTGCTGTTAATGGGGGTTGCAGGAATCGCAGGAATCGTTAGCCCCTGATAAGTGACTCTGCGCCCATCGGTCAGTGTGAAGGTGCCACTGTAAAAACCTGTTGCTGCTGTGACGGCAAAGGTGTTGGCCGCATTACGGGCGATGGGGTAGGTAGCTACATGATTCGCGGCCAATCTGAAGGCAATGTTGGGATTGTTGTTCGAAGCAGTCAGGCCGCCTTGGCTGAAGTCCATTTGAACATTTGTTTCAGTCGTCAGGACATTCGCTACTCCCATGATGATGGTGCCTGGAGCTGGAGGATAATAGTGAATACCTTCTATTTTAAGGAAGGTTTCAGCAATACCTGTTTGATAAGTTCTGGTGCTTGCTGGCTGAACATCTTTGATCCAGCGACTTTCTCCCGTGGTGCGCAGATGTAGATCGGATGTGTTTCTGAGGTTGGTATCTCCAATGTCGATGGTTGAAAGTAAAGACCCTGTATTTGCATACAACATGTTAAAGAAAAGCGCCTCTCCACGCGGTCCAATCATAGAGCTGCCCGTGATTGATGTGCCGTCTGAAAGGCGCCCAGTAATCGTCGCTACACCAGCGTTACTTAGCGCCAGCGTCATATAGCCACTGCCTTGAGGGATGCCCTGGTTGCCTACTTGACCAGAGGCTGGATCAAGATTCAGGCCTAGATTGATGAAGCGGCTTTTTGCCGTCAGGTAGAGACATGGATTCCAGGTGGCATTCCAAGACTGCCTGATTCCACTGATGCTGGCAGATTCTGTGCCGTCGTTGATCGATCCAGAGACATAACCGCGGTCACTGTCGATCTCAAAGACGAGACTTAATGGCGGAAGGCCGCCGGTGCGTGGGATGGTCACTCGGCTTTGATAGGTGAAGTTGTTTGGATTGTACAGGCCTGTCCCCGCGGCTAGGCTGCCTGCTGCACGTAGTGTGGTTTTTCCCAATACGACTGTCGCTGTGAAAGCCCCAGTATCCAAAGTGGTGAGGTTTAGGCGTCCACCTTTATTTTGATTGAGTGCAGGTGAGGCCGAAATCGTGGCGGCTAGAGTTCCGACTGTGGCAGCTGGTAAAGCAAAGATGGTGATTTGTCCTGTCGTGGTTGGCGTGCTAGGGCCAGCAAGGTTCCTGGCAGTAGCACTGAACGGGAAAATCCCTGCTCTGGTAGGCTTTCCTGAAATTACACCGGTGGTCGTATTGAACTTGAGTCCTGGAGGCAGTCCTGAAAATGAAAAACTTGTTGGTGTGTGCACCGATAAAGTTGAGTAGGGCAACGTGTCTGTGTATTCCACACCAATGAACCCGTTTACCAGTGCGTCGTTATCGCGCAAGACAGGGGGTAAGACAGGTATGTTGACAACTGTCAGCACTTTAGCGCCAGTCTCGACGGTTCCAACATTATCAGCCAGTGTGATTGTGCAGGTGTAGCGACCCGTGTGAATCAGTGAATTGAAATCTTCAGTCGTCTCAGGTTGAATCGTTAAAATGGCAGTATCTCCGCCTATAAAGGAGGTGCCTAAAGTTCTCACATCTACGCCATCTTTTTTCCAAACATAACCATCAACGGCAGCCGCGAAACCTTTGAACGGAGCTGAGATTTTCGTTGATACGGTTTTTGGAACAACTTGAAGAGTCGTGTCTTTTTTATCGACGACACTCACATTGACCCGAGTGCTTTGGGCCGCGGCCACGGCCGCAGAGTTTTTTGCAGAGACCTCATAAGTCCCGGCGTTGGCGAGCACTGCGAGTGGGACTTTATAGCTGGTGATGACGCTTCCATCAGGTTGAGCACTGCTCAATGCACGAAAAGCAACCCCATTTTTCTTCCAAGAAATGACTGGGATAGGCGTGCCCGTGATCGTGGTTGTCAGGGTCAGCGGTTTACCCACCTCGACCAGCTGGTGTGTCAGGTCTGGGGTCAAGGTCGGTGCTTCGACTGTATCAAGACGCACTCGATTGCTGATGACGAAGGTGGTGTCATTAGCGATCACGACATCATAAAGATCACTGTTTTGGAGCGCGTCTGGGATCGTAAGTGTGGAGGTCGCTTCTGGCGGATTGAAATCGTTACCGTTCTTTCTCCAGCGATAGGTGATGCCTGTGCCTGTAGCAGTGACGTTAAACGTAGCTGTATTACCGGTTCCGACAGTTTGAGAGATGGGCTGCCTTGTGATGGCTGGGGCTAGGTGTCCGCGGGTAACCGTAACATTGAAGCTTGTAGAGAAGGTTCTGTTGTCCAGATCCCGTGCTGTAACAGTGACTGTAGCAGGAGTCGGATTATCTTTGAGCCCCCTGAGACGCAATGTGGTGCCTGTTAAAGTGGCGCTCACAACTCCTGGAGGAGAGGAAGTCGCTGTGGCGGTGTATGTCAAAAGTGGGATTGACGTCACCTTGCTGATGCGCACGGTTTTTGTGATGTCCATAGAACTCAATGCGGGATCAGCAGGCGGAGGTGGACTCCCAGTTGTAATAGGAAAAGGGACATCCATTGGGATGTCTCCAAACTCAGTGGCGAAACCATCGACAATGATCCGCTTATCCAGACTGGCGTTATAATTGTTTGTGGTGTTGTTGTCCAAATAACGGCCTCTTGGTAAAGCTTTGATGGCATTAACAGTGGCCTGGGATGGCACTGCGATACGGCCAAAAGCAGTGAAGCCGCTGTTCTGTTCGTCTAAGTTCGCAGAGTTATTGCCGAGGTTGATAAAGAAATCGGTCGTGGCACTATTGGGGTTTCCTCTATATCCATAAATCTGTTCATTCAATGTACTGCCACGATTGATTTGTGTAGTTGAATTTGCAGGTGTGTAAAAGGAGCTTCTTGCTCCCTGCTTTGCCGCACCGATGGTCCATTCAGTGTGACTCAGCCCAGGCTCATTCAGCACGGGAGGTCTGCTAAGAACACTGCTGAAGGTGCGCGGTTCACGCAGAGTCTTCAAGCTGCCCGTTTGCAACACAAAAGGAGTAATCCCATCAGAAGCGAAAGCGAGCCTTTGGAAAATCAGTCCATTGTAGTCACCAGCATTTACATAAGCCATAAAATTGGCAACCGCCCGCGGTGCCACACTTGGGAAAAGCAAGATGTCGATGTCTCCCTTTGACGTTGTCATGCGCACGGCTAATTCGGAATCAAACCAGACATGGGCTGTGAGCCTGAGATGATACCGGTGCTATCAGAAAACGTCAGACCTGTATTTTCCAATCCTGACACAGTCCATGTAGATCTGTTGCCGACATTTGAAGTTGCTAAAGTATAAGTGAAGGCTTGGCCCGCTTCGCCACCAGTCGAAAGTTGACTCATGAATCCCTGCCTCGCGCTCACGCTAGCTGTGAACCCATCTTTGGCTGTTGCTCGGTTTGAATTAGCGCTGGCTGGGCTGCTATCGACAGAGAAGATAGATTCACTGCTGTTGACAGCGCGGACCACAAACTCATATGAAACACCGGCTTGCAGAGGGGTGAAGTTTGGAATCTCATTGGTGGTCGTTAAGGCTTGAGAGTTTACGCTGATCTGAGTCACTCCGGCTGGCACTGCACGTGCGAAGTTGTAGGTCGTCTCACCTTGGGCTCGGCAATAGATGTTGTATCCGTATTCGCTGTTTGAATTGTCCTTCCAACTAACATCAATGGTATTAGCAAATCCAGACGTCGCGGCCATGACCTCCGTGGGTGCAGGAAAGGAGCTGGAAAGAGTCACTGAATTAGAATTCGCACTGCGTATCGTCGTTAAGGTGCTACTGCCGATGGGGGGGGATTGGTGGACTGCCGTGACACGCCACTCATTGACTGTTCCTTGATTGATCGGTATGTTAACGCTAGTCACATTTTCACCGACCTGTCCTAGCGAAATGAAGTTCCCGGACCCATCATTACGACTGATGTCATAAGAGGTTTCGTTGCTTGAATTATCACGCCAGGTGAGACGCACGAGATTTTCGCGCATTACTTCCGCACTGAGTGACTCGGGTCCCGTGAGTGGAGCGGTGGTAAAATCTACCACCGATGATTCGAGTGATCCATTGCTCGTGAGTGAGGCTTGAACTGTCGCGCGAATTCTAAATTGATAGGCGGTGGAGGGAATCAAACGTGGACGCAGACTGTCTATTGTCACCCCTGATGTGCTGAAATTAACAAAGGCCAAGTGACTCCATTGGTTCGCTGGACCACTCACTTCACGATACTGGATTTGGTTAAAGAGTTCTGCCGTGCTGTTGTCCGTCCAGGTGAATTCTAAGACACCATCATCATTCACGGTTTGCTCAGTGCCGCCGACAGTGACTTTTCTGGTGGCTCTTTTGACTGAGAAAGCTGTCGGTGTGCCGAACGTTCCAGGTCCGTTTAAGCCTGCAGGGATCGTGAAAGTGGCGCTCCCTGACGTCGCGCTTTCGATGACTGTTCCATTGTATTTCCATGCCGTAACTGTGAAGTTTAACTTCAGCCCTTCAGCTAATCCCGGTAAAGACACAATGGCTGACTGGCTGCCTGCGCCCGCCAACTGGGAAGTTGTCACAGCTCCTGTTATATTGATCCGAAAGCCTTCTTCATCCACAGATTTACGCTCCCAGCGGATCAAGTAAGAATGAGTATTACCACCTGTATCCACCCCTGAATCTTTGAACCCAGAGCGTGTGAACTCGATCTTCGAGTTAATAATTGGCCTAGCCGGTGCCACGGCAAGGGCTGAACTTGCTGAAGCCCCCAAAAGGGTCGCTAAAAAGCAGCGAACCAAAAATGGGGAAAGATGTTTAAAGGGGGGCTTCATAATGAGAAAAATGGCAGGAGTGATGTATCAGACAGCATGTACCCGCCATTTTGTTTGAAAAGAATAGCAAGTTTGTGATTACAAAGTCAATTCTTTCGCGCCGAGGGCGAAACTTTTTCTCGCAGATAGACCTTTGAGTCGATAAAGCTCATCTTCATGCGTTTATCCTCGTTTATTTCCGCTCGCCATTGCTTCATTTGGGTTTACGGCCTTTCAGTCACTCTGCTAGTTGCTGAAGTACTGCCAAAATTCAAGCCCCAAGAAATTGATGCCACGGTTACTATTGGTTACGGATTGGCTCTGGCAGATGTGGATGGGGATAAACGTATCGACATCCTTTTGGCTGATAAAGAACGCATTGTGTGGTATCAGAACCCTACCTGGGTCAAGCATGTGATTGCAGAAAAGCTGACTGAAAAGGACCACGTCTGCATCGCTGCCCGAGACATTAATGGAGATGGCAAATGTGAGATCGCTGTGGGTGCGCAGTGGAATCCGGCAGACACAGTGGATAGTGGGGCAGTATTTTATCTAGTGCCGCCTGAAGATAGGACACAACTTTGGAAGCCGATTCAACTAAGTCATGAGCCGACGACGCACCGCATGAGGTGGGTGCGCAATCAGGCGGGGCGTTTTGACTTGATCGTGGTGCCACTTCATGGTCGAGGAAATAAAGACGGGCAGGGGACTGGCGTTCGCATTCTTGCTTATCATGTGCCGTCTGATCCTTCCACGACATGGAATACCAGTCTTGTCACTGACGTCATGCACATGACGCATAATTTTGATGTCATTCCTGCTGGCACACCTGAAGAACCGGAGTCGCTCTTACTCTGCGGACGTGAGGGGGTGCTACGGCTCGATCCAGGTGAAAGCGGTTGGCGTCCACACTGGATCACCAAGCATGAAACGCCCGAATTGCAGGGTGCAGGTGAAGTCCGTTGGGGTGCGTTTGCAGGTGGTCAGCCTTACGTCGCTACCATCGAGCCCATGCATGGGAATCAACTCGTGCTCTATACTCCGCCGCCAGAAGGGCCTAAAGATGGGATTTGGCAGCGCCGAGTCTTAGGCTCACCACAAAGTCGGTACACGTGTCGGGATGAAACTGTTTCACACGACCAAAGAAGACGGGAGTGGCTGGCAGCAGCATTTATTAGACGATAACACCATGGCTTGTGAAGATGCCATGGGCGCAGATCTCGATGGAGATCGCGATGTGGACATGGTGGCGGCCGGTAGATCTAGCCACAACCTTAAGATTTACTGGAATCAAAGAAACAATCCATAATAAGTGGCCTGACATTTTTCTGACAAGCCGTTTGGCAAATGCGCTTTTTTCGCTAAAGCGAGACTCATTATGAAAAATGCACGTCTTGCTTTCATCGGTTTAGCTCTCTGCACCTTGAGTGCTTGTCAGCTTCCAGACACCTTGGTTCGTCAGGAAGTCATCCGTAAGCCTATTTTGGTTCAACCTGCAAATTCAGCCAGCAGCCCGCTTTACGTCTGGCACGGCGCTGGCCAACCAGGACCTGTCCGAGTCACCATCGATCTGAGTGAACAAAAAGCCTACATCTTTAAAAACAGCCAAAACGTCGCCTGGACCTACGTTGCGACGGGTCGCAGTGGCTTTAACACCCCCACAGGCACCTTCCGCATCTCTGAAAAGGTCGTGGACAAGCGTTCGAATCGTTATGGAACCATCGTCGATAGCAGCGGTAACACCGTTCGTAGCAATGCCACAGCCGGTGTGCATCGTATCCCACCTGGAGGACGTTTTGTGGGTGCTAAGATGCCCTACTGGATGCGCCTGACGGGTAACGGTATCGGCATGCATTCCGGTCGGATTCCGAATCCGGGCTCCCCAGCCTCCCACGGTTGTGTGCGTCTGCCCTATGACATGGCGGCAAAAATTTATGCCGTGGCTCCCACGGGCACACCAGTGACCATCGTCCAGTAATTCCAATGAGCTTTCAAGATGAGGCTGTCCGCTTGCCATTGTGCCCGCTCGCTTCGTTGCGTCCTCGTCAGGCATTGCTTGAATGCAATCCTCGTCCGCGTCTAGCCAGCGGACAGAATGGCGGAGAGCGGCTCCCCCACATCTTGAAAGTTCATTGGAATAAGCCTGAGTGATTCTCCCAGGTTGGCTCCAGGAACACACGCTCTTCACGGCTGACAGTCGTGTCTTCATTCTCGCGTCGATTGCAGCCGTCTGCATTGGGCTTTCAAAAAGTGGCCTCTCGGGCACTGCCACGCTGAATGTCGTTCTTATGGCCCAGGCATTTGGTGCCAAGGCATCTGTAGGCCTCGTCTTACCCCTGCTCATCGTGGCAGATATCATGGGGTTTTTCATCAATCGAAAGGGCGGCAGCTGGCGACGTATTCTGCCGATGGTACCTCCAGCAATACTTGGCGTTGTGATTGGCTATTTTTTGCTCGGTAAAATCGACAACGAAGCAGCTCGCACAGTCATCGGTTGGTTGATCATCAGCTTGCTGGCTTTTCATCTACTCTTAAATGCTCGGCGACAGAGTTTTATGGTGCTCACCCAGCATAAAGTCTTCTCCTGGAGCATGGGACTCTGTGCAGGCATCGTCACCATGTTAGCCAATGCAGCCGGTCCCGTCATGACTGTCTATCTTCTCTCCCAGCACTTGGAGAAAAAGGATCATCTCGGAGTCTTCAGCCGCTTTTTCCTCTTCATCAATCTCTTCAAAGTGCCCTTTTCCGCTGATCTCGGCATCATTCATCCACAGTCACTCACCACCAATCTCGTTCTCTTGCCCTTTGTGATCGCAGGCATTTTACTAGGTTGGCAAATTCTGAAACGCATCCCACAAAAGCCTTTTGAGTGGACTCTTTTTGTCCTCACCCTCATCGCTGCGCTCTGGTTAGTCCTAGCATGAAATCCCAATCCTCATCAGCTCGGGAATCGTAATTTTTACATCCGCTTCCATCCATCGTGCCAATCCTCTCCGCAGCCAATCTCACTCGCAGCTATCCACTCAGCGGAAGCTCTGTAAACGCGCTGCGCAGTGTCAGTCTAGAGATGAGTCAGGGCGATTTCATTGCTGTCATGGGACCCTCAGGCTGTGGAAAGTCCACATTGCTTCAGCTCTGCGGGGCCATGGATCGCCCGGATAGCGGCAGCTTGCTTCTGGATGGCCGGGACATCGCCAGTTTGAATGATGCCGCTCTCACTCAGTTGCGTCGGGAACGAATCGGTTTTGTTTTTCAGTTCTTCAATCTCCTACCCACGCTCAGTGTTCTTGAAAACATCGCCATGCCCCTGCTGCTCTCCCGAGAGTCTGAAAAGGTGGCTTTCGAAAAAGCCCGCGCTTTGGCCTCTCGCGTCGGCATTGAGCATCGACTCGATCACATGCCCTCGCAGATTTCTGGTGGGGAAGCCCAGCGCGCAGCCCTCGCCCGAGCCGTCATTCATGAGCCCGCCCTGCTCATTGCCGACGAGCCCACAGGCAGCCTGGATAGCACCAATGGCCAACTCGTGCTCGATCTCTTTCGCCAGCTCAATCAAGACCTCGGCATCGCCATCCTCATGGCCACCCATGACGCCACCGTCGCAGCTGTGGCCCATCAGACGATCAAAATGCGTGACGGCCAGCGAGTCTGAGAAGTCTTTGCATCCGACCCACTTGACTGGAGTTACAGAACGGAGGCGCGACTGAGACTGGAACGGCTTGAAGGTAGGGGCGCGCTTCATCCTTCGCAGTCTTGCTACGGAGAACGGTTGCGCCGCATCCGATGATCCGGGAAACGGCGAAGCATAGTAGCCATCTCGCTCCGCGAGATGAGCCATCGAACCAGCGATCAGCATTCAGAGATCAGAGAGACGTGTCCTTCGTAGCTCAACGAGCGAAGGAGAAAGAACAACGAAATTTAGGAAGCCGTGAGATGAAGAAAAGAGAGACCCGGAAAGGCCAGGAAGTCTGAGTCAAAGGAGACGAGACGGGAGCCGGTGGTGAAAGCCTGGGCAGCCAGCCAAGCGTCCGTCCAGCGATACTGCGCGAAGGTGGCTGTGTCTGTCCAAGCGACGAACTGAAGCTCCAAGCGCGGGTTTTCCGAGAGGAAGGCTACCTCCGGCAAAGCTAGA
>JAPLUM010000749.1 GCA_026397605.1 Verrucomicrobiota bacterium
CACCCGTGAGGATGTGGCACCTGGAATAGTCTATCATTTCACCGGCCCGCTGCTGCGCCGGATGAGTGCTGAACAGATGTGGGACTCCTTTGTTACGCTAATCAATCCAAGTCCAGACATGATCAATGAGTCAGCCCGCGAACAAATGGACCAGCGCGTTCAGCAGGCCCGTAAAATTGCGGATGGTGTGGACTCGCTCACGCCCGAAGAAGCTCTGCATGGAGTTAAATTAGCTGCTGCCATCTATGACAAAAATCGTGAACGCACAGATGCCAAGCAGAAGGAATACTTGGCTGCGCGCATGGCTCAAAAAGAGATGCAGGAAAAGGCAGAAGCCATGAAGGGAGACGAACGCAAAGCTGCAGACCTCAAATTAGTCGAGTTAAAGAAGAGAGTGGATAAGATCCGTAGCGAGGTGAATGCCATTCAGAACGAAGGACGTCGCGTTTCTACAGCTGAGATCATCGTTCCCGGTCAAAAGAAGCTCTATGAGAAGGTGACTGGAAAACCTTTCCAAAATGTAGCCATGAAAACGAATGCTGCGGGAGCAGATGCCGCCCCATCCATGATGGCAGGGGATAGCATGACCATGATGGCTTATGGAATCAAAGCGGAGAAAGTCACCATTCCTGGCTATGATCGTAAGGAGTCCACGCCTGAAGAAAAGAAGGCAGAGGCTGATCAGCGTGAAGCCGCCTATAAAGAAGAAGCTCAGTTCTTCCGCATCCCAGAGAAAGAGCTGAAGTCCTATTTCAAATCACGCGCTGAGCAGTCCCGTAATTGGTTGCGCTCTGCTGAGGTCGAAAGCCCGGCTCCACGTGGGCATTACCTCCGCGAATTTGGTCAGAGCGACCGCGAGACCATTGAAAACGCCAATAATGAAGCCAGCGTCCCTCAGGCTCTTGCCTTGATGAATGGTCAGCTTCTGCCGCAGATCCTAAGCAAGTATAGCCAGCTCATGCTCACACTCAGCAAGGCACCTTATCCAGATGATAAGGTGGACGCAGCCTACATGTCTCTGCTTTCCCGCAAACCGACATCGAAGGAAAAAGCCACCTGGTTGAAGGCTCAGGACAGTGGGCTCACGACTTCTGAGGATCTTATTTTTTCGCTCCTGAATACGCAGCAATTCATCTTCATTCAGTAAGCCATTCCGATCCTCAACCCGCGCATCTTTTCAGAAAACCAATACAGCTCAGATTATGAAACAAGAACTCGCCTCCAAACTGCTCCGCACCGGTGACATCAGCCGCCGTGATTTCGCTGCCAAGACCGCCTCCTCACTTCTCGGTGTGGGAATGCTTGGTAGTTCCCTGACCAGCAAGTCCTTTGCTGCGTTTGAAGGGTCATCCAAGCTCAAGCAGGTGCCTACGGCCAAGAATGTCATCTATCTTTACATGAGCGGTGGTCAATCCCACATGGATACTTGGGATCCCAAGGAAGGCGCGGCAACTGCCGGTCCTACAAAGGCCATCAAAACCAGTGCGGACGGTGTGCGTCTTGCTGAGAACCTTCCGCTCACGGCAAAGCAGATGCATCATGGAACCGTGATCAATTCACTCACCTCCACGCAGGGCGCTCATGAACAGGGGAACTACATGATGCATACCAGCTATGAGCTGCGTGGCACCATTCGTCATCCTGCCATGGGCGCTTGGCTCAATGTTTTTCAAGGAGGCGGTAACAGTACTCTCCCCAACTTTGTTTTCATCGGCAACGACAGCCGTCATCCTGGAGCTGGCTTCTTCCCCGCGGCAAACAGCCCACTCTACGTGAATAATCCTGAGAACGGTCTCAAGAACGTGAAGTCCAGTGTGCCAGAAGATAAGTTTCAAGCACGCATGAAGCTGGCAGATGAACTCGATCAGGACTTCCGAAGCACCTTTGCCCATCGCAATGTGAAGGCTTATGCCGAGATGTATGATGATGCTATCGCAATGATGAAATCAGAGGACTTGAAGGCCTTTGACCTCACCGAAGAGCCCGCGGATCTCCGCAGTGCCTATGGTCGGGAGTCGTTTGGTCAAGGTTGTTTGCTAGCCCGCCGCTTGGTGGAGCGTGGTGTCCGCTTTGTTGAGGTCTCACTTGGCGGCTGGGATACCCACGCTGCCAACTTTGTGCGCGTACCTGAGCTTTGTGAAACGCTGGATAAAGCACTCTCCAGCCTGGTCTCGGATCTGCATAATCGCGGTCTGCTTAAAGATACGCTCATCGTGTTGACGTCTGAGTTTGGCCGCACGCCAGACATTAATCAAAACGTCGGTCGCGACCATTATCCCAAAGCTTTCTCCGCCGTCATGTTCGGCGGTGGTGTCAAAGGTGGATTTACTTATGGCAAGACAGACAAAGAAGGCCGTGAGGTCATCGAAGATAAGGTGAAGATTCAGGACATGAATGCTTCCATCGCTTATGCCCTTGGTCTGCCACTCGACCAAATCATCTACAGCCCCAGCAAGCGCCCCTTCACCATTGCCGACAAAGGCCAGCCACTCACAGGAGTGTTTG
>JAPLUM010000108.1 GCA_026397605.1 Verrucomicrobiota bacterium
AATGACGTCTGGTGCCGCGACCACGGACCAATCTTCATTAAGCATAACGAAACAGGCCAAGTCGCCATCACAGACTGGAAGTTCAACGCCTGGGGCGGAAAGTTCCCCTATGACCTGGATGACACCATCCCGGAGAAAGCCGCCGCTTCCCTGAAGATGGAACGGTTTACCTCCGACTTCGTTCTCGAAGGCGGTGCCATCGAAACCAACGGCAAAGGCCTGCTCTTCACCACCGAAAACGTCCTGCTCAATCCGAACCGCAATGGCGGTAAGGCCCGCAAAAAGGACGAAGTCGAAAAAGAACTCAAAGCCATGTTCGGCGTCACCGACATCGTTTGGTTCAAAAACGGCATCGAAGGCGACGACACCGACGGTCATGTCGATGACGTCGTCCGCTTCATCCGTGAAGATGCCGTCATCTGCATGGTCGAGTCCAAAGAGTCCGACCCCAACTTCAAAGTGCTCAAAGCCATCCGCGAGCAGCTCGATGACGTCCGTCTTCCTGATGGTAGCAAGCTTGAGATCATCGAGATCGAAATGCCCAACGCCATCGAAGTCAAAGACTGGCGCCTCAGCCGTCTGCCAGCCAGCTACGCTAACTTCATGATCTTGAATAACGCCATCATGGTCCCCATCTTCGGCCAGAAGAAAAAGGACCAGATCGCCGAAGACAAGATCGCCGAGTGCTTCCCAGGCCGTGAGCTCATCACCGTCACCTGCAAAGACCTCGTCATGGAAGGCGGCGGCCTGCACTGCATCGCCATGCATCAGCCGAAGTAAGACTTCATTAGAATCATGTGCCAAGAAGCCTCGGACCGCACGTCCGAGGCTTTTTGTTTATACCGCCAATCATCATGTTTTGTGAAAATGGATTCCTCCCACATTTTCAGTGTCCTCTTTAATTCTGGAGTCCCAACGGGACGAGACAACTTAGCCCAGGGCAAGCGACGAAGGAGCGCAGCCCTGGGTTACCCGTTCAACGCCCGATCTGCTCCAGAACCCTGAAAGGGCGAGACAATAGGCCGGACGACACACAAGAGATCCGCACTTTTTATGTCCCGCCCTATTCAGGGCTTAGACGTTGCAAAAATGAAACTGGCGTGTTTCCCAGAGCTGCGTTTGCTACGCAAAACTTGCTCTGGGCTTTGAGGTCACCCATTCCGCTTGCGGCGATGCCGCAGAGGTTCTTCGTGCGCTCCAGCAGGCTGGCACCCTTTTTCGGGCTTGGGGTGGCAGTTTTTTCCGCCAGCGTCTCACGCACAAAGGCGGTGCTCGTCGTGCGCCGCGCCTTCGCGGCACGCTCCACGGCGGCAGCCAACTTGTCAGGAAGTTTCACAGAGAGCGTTGTCATGCCGCAACTATGTCGGGCAGCCTGGAAAATGGCAAGCGCGAGATGTCGTCCCAAGAAGATCGCTTCACAACTGAACATCATCACACGTCAAGAGACCGTCCGCCAGATCATGCGTGCGCACTTGCGCCAAGCGAGCAGCGGGAGGCAGTTGCTTGAGGCATTACTGCAGCGTTACGGCTTCAGGAAGAGAGTGCGGTGCGTGTGGGAGGGGCGCTCCAGGGAATCAGCACCCAGCAGCCAGT
>JAPLUM010000073.1 GCA_026397605.1 Verrucomicrobiota bacterium
GACTCCGTGCAGCCAGAGATGATGGATCGGCTCTGGGCGGCTGGTTGGAGGCATTTTGGTGAGACTTTCTTCCGCTACAGCCTCAGCATCGATGAGCATGGCGTGAAGACCATCACGCCACTGCGGGTGGATTTGGAAAAATTCAGCCTGAGTAAAAGTCAGCGTCGAGTGCTGAAGAAAAACGCCGACCTGCGTTGCGAGTTCCAGCCGGCCAGCCTATCTACCGAGGCGCGGGAGATGTTTCAGCGGCACAAAGCGCGCTTTTTTGACAATGTGCCTGAAGATCTCGAAAGCTTCCTCTCGCACACTCCCGCCAGTCTGCCTTGTGCTGCTGAGGAGTGCCGAGTTTACCTCGGAGATGAACTGGTGGCGCTCAGTTATCTGGATCTAGGACAGACCAGCACGTCCGCCGTTTATGGCATGTTTGAGCCCGCTCACAGTGAGCGTAGCCTGGGCATTTACACCCTGCTGAGGGAGATCGAGCACACCCGATCACGTGGCAGTCGCTATTATTATCCTGGTTACGCTACTCTGGAGCCAAGCGCCTACGACTATAAAAAAAGACTTAACG
This sequence comes from Verrucomicrobiota bacterium, assembly GCA_026397605.1. Lineage (GTDB taxonomy): Bacteria > Verrucomicrobiota > Verrucomicrobiia > Verrucomicrobiales > Verrucomicrobiaceae > Prosthecobacter. The sequence goes on from JAPLUM010000073.1 coordinate 572, forward strand.
GACTGGAGATGCTGGACTGGCAGACCGGTCTGTGGGATGATTATCCCAGTAAAATTAACCCCGATACCCCATGAACCCCTTCCAATTCGACATCCGCAACCTGCCTGATGACGGCAAGCAGGTCACTGGCACATTGCCCCCTAGCTTTTTCGAGCTGCCGGAAAAGGATAGCGCAATCGCCACATCCCCATTGACCTATGACCTAAACATCCTGCGGGATGACAAGGACATCATCGTCACTGGTAGCCTAGATGCTACATTCAGCCTGGAGTGCGGTCGCTGTCTGGAGCACTTCGTGCATCGAGTCGAAATGACCGACTACCAGACGGAGGCTGCGATTGAAAAGGAAACAACGATGGACTTGACAGACCTCATAAGAGAAGACATCCTGCTCACCCTTCCGAACTTCCCGCGCTGCGAAAATGGTAACGTTGATCTGCGCGACTGTCCTGCCGAAGGTCGTTTTGAGAACACTGAGTCTTCAGTGCCTCTTGAAATGCCTGGTGCGGACCGCGGAGTTTGGAGTGCACTCGATCAATTGAAATAGCGACCCCCTTCAGAACATGGCCAATCCAAAACGCAGACAATCCAAAAGCCGTCAACGCCTCCGCCAAGGAGCGAACCGCTGGCGTGCACCCGTACTCAAGACCTGCCCAGAGTGCGGTACTTCCATCCCAGGCCACGTCGCCTGCCCATCCTGTGGCTACTACAAAGGCCGCCAGGTGCTCACCGTAACCGCCGCTGAATAAGCTGCGCTAACTGATATCTTTTGAACCAACCCCGCCGAGGCAACTTGGCGGGGTTGGTTTTTTGTGTCTGCCGGGCGTGTGAAAAAGCACATGAAAAAAGTCTGCCGTGCTTGTTGCACACTGTTTAAAGTGCCCTACTATAGCCACTCTCACCGCATTACCTCGTGGTGTAATGGTAACACAGGAGATTTTGATTCTCTCGTTCAAGGTTCGAGTCCTTGCGAGGTAACCACTGTTCAGACAACTGAGCAGTTCCGCCGGAGGTGGGGCACTGACCTCCCTCCATGACACGTTTTCGTCCCTGCATCGACCTTCATTCAGGCCAAGTAAAACAGATCGTCGGCTCTACCCTGAGCGACTCAGGCGCGGGACTCAAAACCAACTTTGTCAGTGACCGTGATGCCGCTTGGTATGGCGAGCTCTATCGCCGAGATGAGCTGCCTGGTGGTCATGCCATCATGCTCGGCCCTAACAATGAGTTGGCTGCTAAATCAGCTTTAGCCGCTTACCCTGGTGGACTGCAACTAGGCGGAGGTATTCGCCCATGCAACGCTGAGGAATATTTAGCCGCTGGGGCCAGCCACGTCATCGTCACCAGCTACCTCTTTGAAACGGATGGCAGCTTCTCTGAAACACGCCTGCAAAAGATGGTGGCTGCAGCAGGGAAAGATCGGCTCGTCATTGACCTCAGCTGCAAGGCCACCGCCGATGGCTGGACCGTAGCCATGAATCGCTGGCAGACCCTGACAGACCTACACGTCACCCCAGACGCTCTGCGCTATCTTGCCACTCACTGTGCCGAATTTCTGATCCATGCTGTGGATGTTGAGGGCAAGTGTGAAGGCATCGACGAAGCCCTCGTCAGCTATCTCGGCCAGCACAGCCCTATCCCCATGACCTATGCCGGTGGCATCCACCGCATGGCCGACCTGCATCGTATCCAGGAGCTGAGCTCAGGCCGCGTGGATGGCACCATTGGCAGCGCCCTGGATTTATTTGGCGGAAAAGGCGTGCTTTATACAGATTGCCTCGCCTTTAACCGACGCGAAGACAGACTTTGACAAGGTCGGCTAAGTCTTGCAATGTTAGTCCACGGTGTCTCCAGAATCGCAAACTTTCACCCGAGCCATTCATGCAATCTGCAATCCATCAGGCCCAATCAATCCAGCAAGAGCAGGAGAAGATGAAGCGTGCCCGCAAAAAGTGGGTTCTCACAGATCCGATCAAATCGGACGAGCAAATGAAGCGCAATCGCGAACTACGGCTCAAGATCGAAGGGCCGCCAGTCATGAGCAGTTCTTACGGTTGGTGAAATGGAGCCACAAACAGCCGAAATTCGATGTTTCTCGTCTAGCTGAGGAGAGAGACCGCGGCGGGGAACATGTTATCTATAATTCAAAAGAAGGCGCTGAGCGTGTCTTTAAAGTCACCCATCCAGGCCAATCGGGGTTAATCGTCATTACTCACGCAACCAGCCATGGCGAATTTAACTCCGCTATTGGCTCAGCAACGCCTCTGGAGTATTTGGAAAGGATGATCATCATCAATGAAGTTTTCCAGGACAGTATCTCCTTTGAGGGAATCATCGAAGGGGATCAATCGTCTTTGGTGATTTCTCAGCCAAAGGTGGAAGGTGACCTTCCTGAGCAACCTGAAATTACCGAATACTTGCGTCATGTTCTTCAATTCGAACGGGTGGACACTCTCATCTGGTATCGTCCTGCGGATGGTCTTGTTATTGGTGATACAAAACGGTCAAACTTCATCAAAACACCTGACGGGGACTTATTAGCAATCGACATCACTGCTCGCTTTGCGTCCGCTACCATGGCAGCGTCGTGGGGGTATTCAGCTCCATGCATCAGCAGACTCCAACAAGAACTTCTCAATAACAGAAACTAGATTGCCTCGCCTTTAACCGTAGAACTCTCTCCCCATGAAAATCATCCGCTATTCCGACGCCTCAGGCCAGATTCATCACGCAGCTCAGCAAGCCGACGGTTCGGCACTTGTCATTGATGGCGACCTTTTTGGCCGCTACAGCGTCAGTGATCGCAAAGCCGATGTGGCAAAGCTTCTGGCTCCTGTCGATCCACGGGCGATCCTCTGCATCGGCCTGAATTACAAATTTCATGCGGAAGAAAGCGGCATGGCCATCCCGGAGAATCCGGTGCTTTTCATGAAAAGCCCAGGAGCCGTGCAGAACCCAGGTGATCCCATCCTGCTACCCACTCACCTGAAGAGTAACAGCGTGGACTACGAGTGTGAGCTAGCCATCGTCATTGGCAAAAAAGCCACCAACGTCAGTAAAGAAGACGCCTTCAAATACATCCTGGGTTATACCTGCGCCAACGATGTCAGCGCTCGTGACTGGCAAAAGAATGGCGGCGGCGGTCAATGGTGCCGAGGCAAGACCTTTGATACTTTTTGTCCACTCGGCCCCGTGCTGGTGACTCCAGACGAACTGCCGAATCCAAACGCACTCAAGATTAAAACCATCCTCAATGGTGAAGCGGTGCAGGACTGGAACACCAACGACATGATCTTTGATGTGCCGACGCTGATCGCTTTTCTCAGTGCGGATACCACACTGCTACCGGGCACGGTCATTTTAACGGGCACGCCACAGGGCGTCGGCATGGCGCGGAAACCGCCGCTTTTCATGAAAAGTGGCGACAGCGTCACCATCGAGATCGAGGGCATTGGTAGCCTGACCAATCCAGTTCAGTGAAAGATCAGAGGGGTGAGCGGACGACTCCATGAGCACACCTCATGAAAACCTTCACGTTCACTTATCTAGCCGCCCTTCTTACGACCGCCAGTCTTTGCGCTGAGCCGGCCAAGGTGCGCCTCTGGCCAGACGGCGCGCCGCTAGCCAAGGGGCAGGAAGATAAAGACCAGCCCTTTGTCTATGCCTGGCCTGCCGCTAAGGAGAAAGCCAATGGAGCCGCCTTTGTCGTCTGTCCGGGTGGCGGCTATGGCGGTCTAGCCTCCGATCATGAGGGCACACAAGTGGCCAAATGGTTCAACGGGCTCGGCGTCTCAGCTTTTGTCCTGCATTACCGTCTGGGTAGTCAGGGGTATCATTACCCTATCCAGCTCATGGACGTGCAGCGCGCCATCCGTCATGTCCGAGCCAATGCCAAGGAATACGTCATCGACCCGAAGCGAATCGGCGTCTTTGGTTTCTCAGCAGGCGGGCACCTCAGTTCCATGGCCGCGACCCTCTTTGATGAAAAACCAGATGGCGCCACCAATGACGCCGTCGATCAAGTCAGCGCCCGCCCAGACGTCGCGGCACCGACCTATCCCGTCATCTCCATGATCGAGCCCTACCGCCACGACGGCTCACGGAAAAATCTGCTCGGCCCAAACAACACGGACGAGCTAGCAGCACAAGTCAGCACCGAACGCCGAGTGACAGCGCAGACACCGCCGATCTTCCTTTTCCAGACGGACGAAGACACTGTCGTCCCAGCCGAAAATGCCGTCGCCTTTTACCTGGCCTGCCGGAAGAACCAAGTGCCCGCCGAGCTACACGTCTATCGTCCTGGACCCCACGGAGTCGGCCTCTTTCTCGGTGATCCTGTGCTCGGTTCCTGGAGCGTGCATCTGCGTGATTGGCTGCGCAATCAGGGCTTCTTGAAGCCCAGCCCACGCACCGCCATCTCCGGTAAAGCGACCATCAATGGCCAACCCGTCAGCTGGGGTAGCCTCATCTTCACTCCCGCAGATCCCAGCGCTCCGGTGGCCTGCGCCCGCGTGATGAAAGGCAACTTCAAGCTCGATGAAAAAACCGGCCCCGTGATCGGCAAAGTCAGCCTCACCCTCAGCTACAGCGCCGCCGATGTCCCAGGTCTAGACACCCCAGACGGCACCGCCACCACGCATGAGCAAAAGCCCGGCTCAGGCGATTGGACCCTGGAGATTCAACCGAACGCCAAGCCTTTAGAACTCAAGGCTGAGCGTTAAATGAAATTTTTGATAAAAAGATTGTCAGGAATACGGCCTTCCTGACAAAGAGTTGTGTGCTGATTACCTTTCAGGTAATTCGGTGCATTCAAAGACAATCCAAACTACATCCATTAATACTATGAAGTTCTCCAAAGAACTAATCGCAGGCAGTCTTGCGCTCGGAATGATGGTCACCAGCGTTCGCGCTGAGGATCCAGCACCCGTGCCAACTGTTTGCATAGGCTTAGTCGCCGTTGATGAAAAAGAAGCTCCTGGCACTGACGTTCAAATTTGCGTCTTGCCGCCAGCTCCAATCGTCATCGACGGTGAAGAAGAGGTGATCAAAATCGACGACGGCGGCGAAGTACCCATCGAATGGGTGATTCGCGGTGGCACAGATGATCCCCTCATCTATGCCAGCTCCGGTGGCCCGATCAATACGCTGTCCGGCGCGTCAACAGAGGCCCCAGCGATCTCCACAGACGCTGGTAAAGACGAGGCATCTGCTGTGAAAGCAGCAGGCATCTCGGCCCCAGCCAAGTCCATCGCCTCAGTCGGTAAGCGCACCTCAGCCGTCGTCAAAAGCGGCCGTGTCTTCCTGACCCACTAAGTCAGTCACTGCCCGCAGAGGGTAGATCGAGGCCGCCGGGCTCATCCCCGGCGGCCTCCTTTTTGAATTGATCCATCATTCCTCATGTCAGCCTGTCTCCGACGCCTCGCCTATCTCACGATCCTCTTTTGTTTGCCCAGTAGCCAGCTTCTCGCCATCGGCGCAGAAGAGGCGCTGCGGCCAGCTGCTAAAGCTGAAAGCACCGCCCCAGAAGTACTGCGCAAAAGCAAAGCCGCCGCTGATGGCGAAGTCCAAGACGACACCCAGGAACTACTCCCTGCACTGCTCGGCTGCATTTTCACTCCAGACGCTGAGCGCGGACTGGCACTCCAGTCTCAAGGCAAGCAGGGCCTACATCTAGAGGGCTTTGATCCAGCCGAGACACAGTCCCTGACAGAGATCCTTTCTCCGTTCATCTCAAAACCCGTCACGCTTCGACTGTTAGATGAGATGGCCGCCAAAGCCGAAACTCTACTGGAAAAAACACGCGGCACCATGATGCGCGCCGCCTTTCCACCGCAAGAGATCACCAGCGGCATCGTGGTCATGACCATTCGGCCTGCCATGCTAGGGAAAATCGTCCTGCGCGGAGAGCCACGCTTTGGACAGAAATTCATCACAAAAAGCCTGCGCGCACAGCCTGGGCAGCCCATTGATCGGGATGGCATCGCCGCCGATCTGGATTGGCTGAATCAAAATCCGCTGCGGAATTGCCGCGCCGTTTTCACACCATCCGACACATCTGGGATGCTGGATCTAGCGCTGCAAGTGGATGCTAAAAAGCCATGGCGCATCTACAGCGGCTTTGACAACTCACTGAGTGATCGCCTCGGCGACTGGCGCTGGTTTCTCGGTGCACAGCACGGTGATCTATGGCATCTCGATCACCGACTCACCGCGCAAGTCACCGCCGGCTTCGACTATGAGGCGCTGCATGGCGGCGGCCTGACCTATGAGATCCCGCTACCCTGGCAGCACATCTTAGAATTCAGCGCCAACTACTCAGAAAGCCAATCATCACGTGATTCCGGCAACACCTTCGTGGATCAGAGCGGCAAATTTCAGCGCTACTCCATGGCTTACACCGTGCCCATGCGCTGGCATGGTTGGCAGATGAAATGGCGCAGCGGCGTTACCTTCCGTGATCAGGTCTATTTGATCGATTCCAGCACCACCAGCGGCCTCACTGCCCAGAGCCAGCTCGGCTTGCACGGAATCCAGGTGCAGACCGGATTCACTGCCGAGAATCAGGATCGACTCGGCACCACCCGAGGCGGGCTGCGGCTGCTCTGGAATCCAGGCATGGAGCCTCTCAGCGCCTCCGACGCGGCCTTCCGCGCCCTCGGTGCTAGCGGCGCTGATGCCTGGATTGCCGAACTCAATCTCGTGCGCACCCTCTCACTAAAACGCATCGGCTTATTCAGTGCCCGTCTAGATGCCCAGTGGGCAGATCAGTCACTCGTTGCCGCTGATCAGTTCGCACCCGTCATCTTTGGTCGAGTGCGCGGTTTTGATGAAATCACCGGCTACGGCGATACGGGTGCCAGCCTCAGTCTCGAGTACTTTACTCCCTGGCGGAAAATCAGCCAACTCGGCACCTTCCGCGCTTTGACATTCCTTGATGGAGCCACCGTCACCCAGCGGTCCACCCATAGCCGCATCGACCTACTTTCCACCGGCATCGGTGCCCGCTGGCAGCTGCGCGGTATTTCTGCTCAGTGCGATCTCGGCATCCCCCTCTCGGCGCCAGTAGGCACTAAGACTGACCCGCGTGTGCGGTTTTCGATGACCGTCAGTTGGTGAAGCACTGGACGTTTTCATAAAGCCCCTCATCATACGGGGAGTCATGCCGCGTCCTACACTCTCAGACATCGCCACGCATTTAGGCATCTCCAAGATGTCTGTTTCGCGTGCCTTGCGTGGCTCCGCTCATGTCAGTGTCAGCCTGAGAGAGCGTGTGATCAATGCGGCTGAGTCCATGGGTTATAAACCTGATCCAGAAATCGCCAAGCTCATGGCGCACATGCGCTGTTCGAAAAGTACCAAGTCTTCCACACCCCTTGCCTTTATCTGGGCAGACCAAGATGAGGATTCTCTCCAGGTCTCCTCATGGTCCCAAGAGCTCTTCCGTGGTGCCCAGGCACGCGCTGCGCAACTCGGTTACCAGCTTGAAGAATTTCATCTCCAAGTCCGAGGCATGACGGCTAGGCGTCTCTCAGAGATTTTGGAAGCCAGGAGCATTCCTGGATTCATACTTTCCCCACTCCTCACCCGCAGCCGTGGCCACGTCTCCATGCAGTGGGAAAAGTTCAGCAGCGTTGTCATCGGCCTAGGCTATGCTCGGCCTCGGCTTCACCGCGTCCATCACCATCACTTTTTTGGCATGATGACTGCACTGCGAATGCTGAAAAAGCAGGGCTATCGTCGCATTGGTTTCTACGGCGGTAGCACGATCAATGAGCGCATGTATCGCGCCTGGTCGGCCAGCTTTATAGCTCATCACCCTTTACCCCAGCCTCATGCCGCCCAACTGATAAGTCTGCCGAGAGAACCCACGCGCAGTGATTTTCAGAATTGGCTGAAAACCGCCAAACCAGAAGTCATCATCGAAGGTGGCCAGCAGCTCAGTGATTGGCTTCCCAAAAAAGCGCTCCTTCCCATTGTCACCCTGGGTTGGCGTGCTGATCGGCCGCATATCCC
>JAPLUM010000883.1 GCA_026397605.1 Verrucomicrobiota bacterium
CTTTTCGACGTCTTGAGTCGGACCGCCCCAATTGACAGGCCCCAACCGTTCTTCAGCAGCCTTTTCAAGTCGCTTCGATAAGCCCATTCTACTGGCAAATATTTGTTTGGGGCTCCTCCCAGCGTGGATACCCAGCACACCGAGGTTCAATTCATCAAATCCAAAGCCAAGAAAGACGGCCTTCTTTTTGGAAGCTATGAGGTCTCCGAGATTGTCATTCGCTTCTGCCCTAGGAGGGATAAGTTTGATGAACGGAGTCGAGTTTTCAAAGTAGTTTGGTTCACCGTATTCAACGCAACCATCTCCATGACCTAGTTTGCCGAGAGATCCATAGACGTGATGGATTCGGATTTTGGCGAGCACCTCCTTCTGCCGAGTTGGGTATGCTGCCTTGGATGCTCGTCGGACGTATTCCTCCAAGGACCGGTCATAATTGAAGGTTACGATATCCAATGGTACTGAATCGCTTGTGATGGTGGGGATGAGCACATCATTCCACAACGCCCTATACCACCCGCTGCTGAGTGTGCTTTGCTTTTCGCACAACAACAGAATTAGAGCGATGTAGTGTCTTGCCATCGTCTCGGAGTTCGGATGAAGGAACGCGAACCGATCAATCGAGTAGATCTCGGATTCGCGAAACTGCTTCTGCAGCTGAAGGAAAAACGGATGGTGGGGAGCCTCCTTTGTGGGCACAAAACACGCTTCAAGGAACTTTTGCCACGAACCAACTGGTTCGCGTAGCATGTCGTTGTATTTGAGCTTGGCGAATGCGTCCGGGAGTCCTCCATTTATCATCAGCCCAAGTTCTGAAGCGGTCGGAAAGCCATAAGGCTTACTGGCACCTGCACCGAGGATTAGGACTGTGTCTTGGTTCGCCATTTCAAATCACTCACTTATGATACTCCTGCAAAGCCCGCACCTGCACCTCGCTGCCTTGCAGTGACTTGATCGCCCGGAGCGCCGCATCAGCGCCGCGCAAGGTCGTCATGATCGGAATCCGATTCTGCATCGCCGCCGTTCTGATCTTCACTTCGTCTTCGCGGGGGTTCTTGCCGGACGGCGTGTTGATCACCAAGGCCATGTCCTTGTTCTTCATCAGGTCGATGACGTTGGGGCGCTGGCCGCTGGCGAGTTTGGGGAGGATGTTCACGGGGATGGCGGCCTCAGTGATGACGCTGCCGGTGCCGCTGGTGGCATACAGGGTGAAGCCGAGGTCGGCGTAGAACGTTGGTGTGCGGACGACGTTGGGGAGATCGGAGACTGTGGTGATTGCGGTCATGCAGTCGCCTTCGTGCGCTTTGTTTCGGCTGGCTTTCCGCGGCGCAGGGGTTTGTTCACGAAGGCGCTGATGCGGTTACCGAGGACACCAGGGAAGACATCGCTATCATCTAAACCCATGGCCAGCATGTGGGCCTTGAGGGCTGCTTTTTCTTCCGGGGTCATCTGGGCGATGGGCTTGTTCGTTCTCATGGGTTGAGATTACTGGATTGAGTTTGAAGTAGCAACTAGAAGATGGCTCACGGCTGCTTGCGTTCTGCTTCGAGCAGCGCGCCAAATGAGGCTATTTCGTCTTCAGCCATAGCTAACTGATCGTCCACCGGGCACTTCAGATAGCGACGATAGAAGGGTGCCGAGTCCTGTGTGGTTTCGCCCCAGACTCGCTGGCATCCCAAGTCGTGCGCGATCAGGCAGACGGCTTGGAGAAGCTGCAAACCGACGGACTTCACATTCACGATCCTGCTGGCGATGCGTGGATGCACAAAGAGGAAGTCGAGGGCGAGATGATGGTGCCAAGTGCGCCGGAGCATTGCGCCACCAAGACTGGCGGGGAACCAGTCTGCGGTGATTTTCAGATGGAAGCAGTATTCTCCCTGCGGACTTTCGGCGATCATGCGCTTCAGCTCGGTGAGGCTGTGCGCTGAGGAATCGGTGTCGCGATAATGCCGCCAACGTTTCGCGGCAAGGAGGGCAAACTCGCGGGAATTCGCAGCGCGGGTTTGGAGGGTTACATCGTCGAGTGTCGGCACGCGCCAGCGAGTAGTCGAGATGACATCGGCGTTGTCAGCGAAGTCGAGTGTCACATCCGCAGGCTCGTCATCATGAAAGACGGCAAACGTGATGGGGATGATGGGCGTGGCACTCGGTGTGGTCGGCTTCATGGCTCGAATGGAAGTTGGTCGCAATTTGTGACCAACTCGTCAGATCATCGATGATACTCCTGCAACGCCCTAACCTGCACTTCACTCCCTTGCAGTGACTTGATGGCTCGTAGGGCCGCATCGGCACCACGGAGGGTGGTCATGATGGGGATGCGGTTCTGCATGGCGGCGGTGCGGATTTTGACTTCGTCCTCGCGCGGGTTTTTGCCGCTGGGGGTGTTGATCACCA
>JAPLUM010000672.1 GCA_026397605.1 Verrucomicrobiota bacterium
AAATCTAAAATCCAAGAAGCCTGGTCCCTGGGAGGTGTATGATCTATCCACTGACCGTGGAGAAACGAAGGATGTGGCAGCAGCGAATGCTGAACTCATTGCTCAGGCAGAAGCTCTGCTTCGGCAAGAGGTGAGCGCCAATGCACAGTTCCCTCTGGAGATTCCTGGTGTAAATGCCGACAAACGTTGAAACGACTCTTAACACTGATGAAGCCACTTTTATTCTTGCTCACGATCACTCAGCTGAACTTTGCGATAGCTGCTGAAAGACCTAACATCCTGTTTGCCATCGCTGATGACTGGGGCGCTCATGCTGGTGCTTATGGCACGCCGTGGGTGAAGACGCCAGCCTTTGACCGGATCGCCAAAGAAGGTCTGCTTTTCACCCATGCCTACACACCTGTCGCCAAGTGTGCACCCTCTCGGGCCATTGTGCTGACCGGGCGTCATGCGTGGCAGAATGAAGAGGCTGGTAATCACATGGCTTACTTTCCGGCGAAGCTGAAAAGTTGGCCGGAGGTTCTCACCGAGAAGGGCTGGCACATGGGCATTACTGGCAAGGGCTGGGGGCCTGGGATCGCCAATGATGTGGACGGTAAGCCGCGCAAAATTACCGGTAAGCCTTTTGATAAACGGAAGGCACCCGCTCCTACCTCGGAAATGGGAAACACTGATTATGCGGCAAACTTCATCGACTTCCTTAATGCAGCGCCCAAGGACGGATCTTGGTGTTTTTGGTATGGTAGCACCGAGCCTCATCGCGGTTATGAATATGAGTCGGGTGTGAAGAAGGGGGGCAAAAAGCTCAGTGATATTCAAAAGGTGCCTGACTACCTGCCGGATGACGACATTGTTCGGAACGACATTCTGGATTACGCCTTTGAGGTCGAACATACCGATAACCATCTTGCCCGCATGATCGCGGAGTTAGAAAAGCGTGGTCAGCTCGACAATACACTCATAATTGTCACTGCCGATCATGGTATGCCGTTTCCGCGTGGCAAAGGCTATGCCTATGAAGACTCGAATCACGTGCCTCTGGCTGTGCGCTTCCCAGGTGGACTGAAAAAGCCAGGGCGTGTCATTGATGATTTTGTGAATTTCACGGATCTTGCTGCAACCATTCTCGATTACGCAGGTGTTGCAGAAAAAGACAGTGGCATGATGTCAATCACCGGTAAGAGCTGGCGTCCTATTTTAGAAAGTGAGAAGGCTGGTCGAGTCATCGCTGAGCGAGATCATACGCTGATTGGCAAAGAACGCAACACTCATTTTGGAAATGGGTCGCAAAGACCGTGCCAATAAATTTTGGCAGCTTTGCTTTGGCATGAGACCGAGTGAGGAGTTTTATGACCGCAGTCTGGATGCCAGTTGTGTCCATAACTTAGCGGCAGAATCAGTGCACCAGGAGCGCATAAAGGAACTGCGCTCACGCATGGAGGATGAACTTGAAAAACAAGGTGATCCGCGCATGGCTGGCAACGGCAAGATCTTTGATAGGTATCCCGCCACCAATGGCAAAGGATTCTATGATCAATACCTTCTCGGAAAGCCTCCACGGGCTGGTTGGATCAGTCCAACCGACATTGAAAAAGAACCCATCAAACAGCCATGAAATACGCTTTTCTAATTCTACCCTTGTTGTTTAGCTCGCTACAGGCCACACCGCCTAATGTTGTGATCTTTCTGGCCGATGATGCAGGCTGGGGTGACTATAGTCAGTCTGGCAATGCCCAAGTGAGCACGCCGAATATCGACTCCATCGCTAAGGGCGGCGTCTCGCTGGATCGCTTCTATGTGTGTCCTGTTTGTTCGCCGACTCGTGGTGAGTTTCTCACGGGGCGTTATCATCCGCGCGGTGGTGTGCGTGGCGTTTCCACAGGCCAGGAGCGTTTAGACCTGAGTGAAAAAACCATCGCGGATGCCTTCAAAGCTGCAGGTTATGCCACAGGTGCCTTTGGTAAATGGCACAATGGCAGTCAGTGGCCTTATCATCCGATGGCGCGTGGTTTTGATGAGTACTTCGGTCACACCTCAGGTCATTGGGGGGAATACTTTGATGCACCACTGGAGGAGAATGGCCGTATGATCCGCACCAAAGGCTACATTGTGGATGTCTGCACAGATCGTGCCTTAGGCTTCATCGAGAAGAACAAGGATAAGCCCTTTGTCTGCTATGTTCCTTTCACCACGCCGCATTCTCCCTGGGGATCGCCAGCTGAGAATTGGGCTAGCTCAAAGAGCATCAATTAGATGAGAACACGATGATCGTGTATTTCTCAGACAATGGCCCCAACACCATGCGTTGGACAAATGGCATGAGGGGAAAGAAGGGGACGACGGATGAGGGTGGTGTCCGTTCCGTGTGTTATATGCGTTGGCCTGCTAAGTTGCCAGCTGGACACACCGTCACTCAAATTGCAGGGGCCATTGATTTACTGCCGACAATGACTTCGTTGGCTGGAATCAAGAGAGTCGGCGATAAGCCATTGGATGGTCGAGACCTCAGTCCTCTGCTACTCAAACAAAAGACCGATTGGGCTGATCGCATGATCTTTTCTACCTGGGCCGGGAATGTCAGTGTCAGAACTCAAACCCATCGTCTGGATGGCACGGGCAAGCTCTATGATATGCTGGCAGATCCAGGACAAACGACCGCCATCAATGACAAGGAGCCTGCTCTTTCCACCAAACTCATGGATGCCGTTAGCGCATGGAAACAGGAGGTGCTCGGAGTGAGTGCTACGGAGGGTGCCAAAGGTGGTAAAGTGAAAGGTGGGGGAAACGCCGTCGATCAAAGACCGATACCTGTGGGTTATCGTGAATTTCCCATCACCATGTTACCTGCTCGTGATGGTGAGCCCCGTGGCGGAGTGAGGCGCAGTAGTGGCGCTCCGAACTGCTCTTACTTTGT
>JAPLUM010000700.1 GCA_026397605.1 Verrucomicrobiota bacterium
ATGCACCTGTGAGCGCAAAGGCATGACCGAAAGTGCGGCTCGGGCACAATCTCCAAGTTCATGTTCATCACCACCGCACAACCAAAAGTGTGTCTCCGGTTTGCGCATCTGGAGCAGCGCAGCCGCACGCAGCCAAGTGGAGAGATCCTTCATCTCATGAAAGCGACCAATGTAGCCGATAAGAGGAGCATCTGATGGCACTCGGAGTTCATATCGGATATCGTCCCGCGCAGCAGCATTGGGTATGAAGCGCGCAGTATCGATGCCGTTCGGAACCCAGGTCATGACAGTGCGTGGATAACCAAGAGTCACGTGGTCGTCTATAGCTGTCGCAGAGCAAGAGATCACTCGTGATGGCACTACATAGGAGGAAGCAGCGATGAGTCGTTTAAACACCCCTGCACGCAGATCAGACTCCCCTGGGATGCGGTGGATTTCACGACAATGAATCCCCCAAATAATCTGGCGGACGCCCGCCAATCTCGCGCACCAGCCACCAACAAAGTCAGCGTGATGCATCCAGGATTGAAATACCTCTGGGCGGATTTGGCGGAGCAGTTTTACCAATTTCACCAGTGTGTTTTTGCGCAGAAACCCTTTGCACTCCAGATCATGAACCACAGCACCCGCATCCCGTAATTTTTCCATTGCTTCTGGCCACGCACGGCCATCGACAACGATGACCGCCGTCCTCCAAGCCACCTGATCCATCGCAGAGATTAGATTTAGCAGCATTGCCTCAGCACCGCCGCCACCAGGCGTGCCGATGAAATGCACCACCGTGCGCGGTTTACCAGAGAACGCGTTTTTTTGAGTGGCCGCCTCGGGTGATCTTTGCGTCGAGTTAGATTCCAGTTTGGAAAATAGACGCAGTTTTTGCAGCCGCGTCAGACACAGCATGCTGAATTTATGGCAGCCTGCGCTGAATCCGGCCCGGGTCGGAGTCGCCATTTTCACGCACCACCTCCCCGCCATTTTTTCAGCAATTCAAAGGCACCCGAGGCCATGGCATCAGTCTCCAAGCAAGTCTCAGGCGAGCCATAGCGGGGCAGAGCATGACTGGAAGATCGTGCCGAGTATCTGCCGCCCATCATGGTAAAGGCTGCATCGAACCCATGCTCAGTCAAAAGCTGCTGCGTCTCTGCCGTGAAGTCTGCTGGCCCGCCATTGGTGTAGGCAAACAGACTGGGTGCTCGGCCAAGCTCAGCAATCATCCGATCTCGACAAGTTTTGATCTCATAAGCCTGTTCTTTCTGCGTGCAGCGTGCCAAGATCGGATGTGTATGCGTGTGACCACCCAGCTCGATCAGTCCGCTTTGCTGAAGCGCCCGCGCATCATCCCAGCTCATCGGCTGCATGGAGCGTGGAATCGTTGCTGAGACTTGGGTTGAGGCCACTGCCCGTTCGACCTCTGTGCGCATTTCTGTATCGGGAAGATTTTTCAGTTCTGCCAAAGCTTTGGCTAACTCAGCGCCTGAGCGGCCCATGGCCTGGAAGGCCAGGTCCATCTCTTGAAACCAAAGTTGGTGAGTGCCGTCCAAAAAACCCGTGGCTAGAAAGATCGTCGCTGGCAGCCCTAACTCGCGCAGGACAGGAAACCCGAGATCGTGGTTCGAGGCATAACCATCATCGAAAGTGATCGCCACCGCGCGTACAGGCAGTTTTTCTCCCTGCCGATTCAGGCGCACCATCTCAGAAAGGGGAATTACCTGGTAACTTTTCGCCAAGAATTCACAGATCTGGCGAAACGTCCGCACCGACAGATGTAGGCTATCATCCAGCACTCCAGCGTGGCGGCCATGCTCGCGCAGTCCATGAAAGGTGAGCACTGCTCCTGTGCTAGGCGCTTGATTTCGAGCGATCCACGTCAGTCCACAAAGCACCAAGGCCGCCGATTTGGCGGTCTGCCGATGGCGCAGGGGGATGGTTGAGGAGAGGTTCAAATTATAATAATTATGTAAAATTATCAAATTTAAGCTAATAATCAAAGACTTCTCACTATTTTTTTCGGTAACACTGATGCCGGCACTCAGGTGGCTCGGTGTTTTAAACCAGGCTAGATCGGAAATCTGGTGCCTTTCATTCTCTCATCTTCCACCTTGATCCTAGACTTGGCCGTTCCTATGCTTCTGGATGTTCATCAGCCATCCACGAGTGGCGACGTTCTTTGATATTTTCTGGAGTGAGAGAGATCAGCTCTCAGCACCACTCACTTTCCTGCAGTGTTCGTTGTCGAGCTGTTAGTGGCCCGGCCCGTTTTTATGACACCGGCGGTTTGCGACCTGGGATGTCTTGTCATGCCTTCACTGGAAGACAGCGCCCTTGTTCATGAGCCCCCACCTCGTCTCCTTGGGATACGAGGCCCTCAGATCGGACGGCACAGGTGGGTACCCAAAGCGTCTCGGCTTTTGTCCGAGGCGCTTTCTTTTTAGATGCTAATTCTCAAGTGCGTCCTGGAGCGCTTCTGCCCAAATCTTGTAACCCTTTTGATTTGGATGCAGAGAGTCAGGCATGATGTCTTTGGAGATGCTGCCATCTGCGGTGAGCCACTTGTCGGTGATGTCGAGAAAAGTCACTCCTGGGAGTTTGGCGGGGCCTGTGGCGAGTTGGGCGTTGATGCTGGCTAAGATGACGCGTTTGGGCTCAGCGCTTGTTTTTCCACGCGGAAAGATGGCCATCAGAATGATCTTCGCACCTGGGCACTTGGACTGTGCTTGCTCGATGATACCCGTGATGCCTGCCACGATCTCTTCAGGTGTGCTGGCTCGAGCATTCACGGTTCCTGCTAGATTGTTGGTGCCTATGTGGATGACGATGGCTTTTGGCTTCAATCCATCCAGCTCACCGAGAGCGATGCGCTTCAACACATTTTGGGTGCGATCCCAGCCAAATCCGAGATTCAAAACGCTGCGTTTGCCAAACAAACTCTGCCAACTTTCCGAGCCGCGGTTGCCCATCTTCCCGCCATCTGGCAGTCCACCCCAGAAATGGGTGATCGAGTCACCGATCAGGACGATCTCTGGATTGAGCTCGTCTTTGATTTTTAGAACCGCCTCGTGGCGTTCTTCCCAGCCATAGCCATCTTTTTCAAGCTTGCCCATAGGCATGGTGGCCGTGTTGATGGTGGTCAGTAGCGGAATCTGTTTTCCGATGACGGCAGCCACTTGTTTGCCAAGAAAATCGTAGCCAGGATCGCCAAAGTGTACGTCTTTAGGATTCTGGTATTTGGCCAGATGTGGCAGCATTGCCCCATAAAGATCATTGATCTTCACCTCGTGTTTCTTCATGACGCGCGCCGCCACTTCGTTGCGAGCAATCAGATCGGCATCCGTTGCATCCTTCATCCCACCTTCAGCGACTGGCGTGGTGCTGGCCCAGATAACCTGGGCACCCGTTGCTTTGAGTTGAGCTGTGATCGTCTCCAGTCGCTGCTCATAATCTGGCAGAGCTGTTTTGCGATCATGGATGCCGAAGTTAAAATGAATGATGTCCCAATGACCAGTTCCAAGCCACACGGGAAGCTTTTTGATGCCGTTGGCTGTGGGTCCACAGTTTTCGGGTGCCCGATGCACATTGGCCATTTCCTCAAGAGCTTTCTTCGTCGCTAAAGTGTATCCACGAGAGATAGAATCTCCGATGAGCAAAACGCGCGGCAGCTTCGGATCATCCTTCACGTAGTCCCAAGCCGTGACGCGTCCTTTCAGTTTGTCTGCTTGATAAAGGGGTAGATAAAATCCAGTGCCCATGTTTTGCTCCAGAACCGTTTCCCAAGCTTGTTGTTCCACAGGTAAGGTGGCTTTCCATTGGGCAAATTTCTCCGCAGTGACCTTATCAGCCGCCGCCTTTTTCTCCGCTGCTTCTTTAGCGTTGGTCGGCTCCAATGCATTGAGATTGACGACAAAAAATGGAAGGAGTAAAAGGAGACGGAAGATCATGAGTCGGAAAGTACGGATCGGCTGGTGGCGGTCTTGCTGCTTCTATGCTGCTCAATAAAACGGCCAGTCTGACAAGCGCGGAGCCCCAAGGGATTCTTGTTCAAACTCTCCCTTCTTTCCCGAAGTTAGCATTGCTTCAAGCAGGTTTCGGCAATCGACCATCACTGGATGATTGATGAGCCGTGATAGCGTTTGTCGTTCCACCTGAGTAAGATCTGGCGAGTCTTCTTTTGATCGGAAACTCATGTGCAGTGGAGTGATGATTCGCTGTGAACGCTCGCGAAGATCGCGCAAGATTTCGAAACCAGCGGGATCGGTGTCGCCAAAATGGAAGATGGGCGTTTCAACGGGAAGGCAGGCCATCAGAGCGAGCACGGCTCGGTTTGGATAACTTGTTTGAATCAGGAGCGTGTTTCGGTTGATCTTCGACAACTCAAGGAAGGTTGTTTCGTTCTCGACAGTCAAGACACGCGCGGCAGTGCAACGGATCGTTGTTGCTGCGTGGATGTCGGTTTCGGAGATAGAAATAGGACCGCGCAGGGATGCAAAATCGAGGCTGTCGAGGCACAAGGGGCCGTGCAGCAATACTTGGCGCGGTTTTTCGAGCAGACCGAGGTCTTCGAATGTTTTGCCGCAAATCTGGCTGAGAGCTGTTTCGAGGCGGGATTTCAGCTGTTCAAGCCTCTTGGAGTCGTGGCAGATCACGCAGCTCGCGAAGCGTATGAGTGACACGCCCTTCCATTCGAGCACGCGAATGAGGATGGTCAGCAATTCACGATTCCCTTCGAGATCTTCGCGCTTGAATGGCTCAACGCTACCGCCATTGAGAGCTTGGTGAGAGAGCTTGGCGATCCATTCGGCCGGAAGCGCTGTTTC
The DNA here is from genome assembly GCA_026397605.1 of Verrucomicrobiota bacterium. GTDB lineage: Bacteria > Verrucomicrobiota > Verrucomicrobiia > Verrucomicrobiales > Verrucomicrobiaceae > Prosthecobacter. Next base: position 4,812 of record JAPLUM010000700.1, read on the forward strand.
GCGGAAGGACTGGAAGAGCAAGGCTAGTTTTTGGCGCTCTTCGGTGGGCGATGGCTCTCGGACATACTGGAAGAGCCACTCTTCGCCTGCCTCACGTTTCAGACGGACGAGTAGGATCAGCTTGTCGTCTCGTGGATGTGTTTCGATGACCAAATTGCCGCGCGACTGGCTGGCGATGCGGCGGAGGTGTTCTTCGGCGAGGGTGCATGCTTCGGCGTTGTCTGCGTGGGCAGCTTTCAGCAACTTGCGATAGTCGAACGTAAAATCGTCGGCGCTCACGCCAGTGCGGCCGGCTTGGGATTCGCGGTAGCGTGTGGCGAAAGCCTTCAGGATGTCTGGATGCTCATGTGCCATGCTTGTTCATCCATTCTTTGCCTTCGGGCGAGTCGCGGAAAAGGACGGCGGGGATGTTGCGGATGCGTGTCTTGCCGCCTTCGCGTTTTTCAGTTTTGGTGACGACGATGAGCTCATCACATAGGCTGAAAGCAAAGGGGATGTTGCCGCTGGACATGCTGAAGACACCCTGGAGGTCGAGTTCTTGCATGGCGGCTAGGCAGTCCTGGATGCGCTCGCCACTGAGCTTGCTGAAGGCTTCATCAATGGGCACAAGCGCGAGGCTGGGCTCCTTCCAGCGTGTCTCGTGGCGATTGTAGGCATGCAGGTAGCTGGCGAGGATGGCGACGAAGTAGGGGCTCTGATTTTCGCCACCGCTCATCTTGCCACTCTGCTTGTCCACACTGACGGGTTTGGCATCTGGCTGGCGAATGTCGGTCACGAGCAGGTCGTAGTCGAAGTATTGGCGGTAATCGAGCAGCTTAGCGGCCTCGGGGCTGTTGGCCTGCTTGACCAGCGTTTGCAGGAAGTGATCCAGCGCGGTGCGTAGATCGCCTTCGAGGCTGGAGAAGAAAAGATCGTCGGGATCACGGGTCGAGTTGAGGTCGATGAGATGCCTATAGAATCGGAACTCAGGATTCGGCTCCTTCTTGATGTGATAGACATCGTTCCCGATCTGCCGTTTGAGCTGTTTGTTAAGCAGGAAGATGATGTTATCGATGTCCTTGAGCGCCTTCTGCATGCGGCTGAGCACTTGGGTTCGAAAAAGGCTTTCCCAGCGCTTCCGCTCGGCTTCGGCCTTCTTTTCAAACTCAGGGATACCCTGGCCGTCGATACGCTTTAGCAGCTTGTCGTAGTCCTTGGTGCTGCGACCATCTTCTGGTAGATCGTCGAAGCGCGGGGAGAAGGATTTCTTGAAATCGACCATCGCAGCTTTCAGATCACCTTCGGCCTGCGCGGCGTTCACGGCTGCTTTGCTGGCTTCCTTTTCAAACTCACGCGCAGCAACATCCGCAGCGAGATATTTTTCGAGCATGTCATGCTTCCAGCTTTGGTAACGATCGAGGTGTGCTGAGATGTCGATCTCCCGCTTGATGCGCATGAGGTCGTCTTCACGTTTGGAGGCATCCTCGCGGCGTGTGGCGAGTGTTTTCTCGGTGTGCTCAATCTCACGCTGGATACCTTTGCGGGCGATTTCGAGGCGTTCCTTTTCAAACGAGTCGGACTGACTGAGTAGATCGTGTGCTTGCTGCTCCAATTCCTGAAGCGAGCCGGTGTCGATCTCTTGCAGGCGCTTCATCAGCTCTTCGTGCTCTTCTTCCAGCTTCGGCAGTGCCTCCACGCGCACCAGATCCTGGGCAAGCATGCCATGATCCGGCATCTTGACGTCTTTGTCGGCAATGATGGCGTTGATCTCCGTTTCCAGCGGTTCCAGTCGGCGGATGCTCGCCACGATGTCCCTGAACTTGTCCTGCTTGATCTCCTGTTGGCGTTGCAGGCCGCGTTTGCCAACGAAGGGCACGCCATCGTAACGTCGGGCACGCATCGCCACGCCATCACGCAGCATGAGTCCATCTGGCAAAATGGCAGCGTCGTGTTTGTCGAAATCAGTTAGCTTTTGCACGCACTTCACCTGACCAAACCAGTGATCCACGCAGGCGCGGGCCACGGGATCATCGGTTTCGATTTTCTCCGCGAGCGAGCCTTTGGCGGCCTTTGTCTTTAAGGCAAGCATGCGAGTGGGATGAATGAGTGACTCCGTCGCGGCCTTCGGACCTTGGGCGGCAGCGCTTAACTCATGGAAGTGCTTCAAAGCCTCTGGGTAGTGTTCTTCACTGACGATGATGGCAAACTTCTCGGTGAAGGCGACTTCGATGGCCTCGCGCCAGGCTTCATCGGCCACTTCACAAAGATCCCGCAAGGCGCGTGCTGCTGGGCGGCCTTGGAAGGAGAGCAGTCGCTCATTGAGTGTGTGCAGTAGTGGCTGCTCGATGGGTGGCAGGCCAGCTTTGAGCGTGTTAATCTGGGCTTCGAGATCCGAGCGCTCACCGCGCAGGCGGCGCAGTTCCTCGGCATCGGTGGCGAAGGCTTGGCGCAGGTTTTTGCAAACTTGATCAGCAGCATCGCGCAAGAGGCTGAGCGCATTCGCGGTGGAGGCTTCGTCGCAGCCTTCCAGCATCTCGATAGCGTGGTCGAGACGATGCGTGTCCACTTGCTTCGGCAGCGGTGCATGCTTCACATCTTTCTGCCACTGCTTCGCGTCCTTGACGCGCTTGCGCAGGCGGTCGCTGAGCTTTGTGCCGAGTTCGCGGAGGCGCAAGAGCTCCGTTTCGAGTTTGCGACCTTGTTCGGTAAGCTGGTGATAAAGACGGCCCTCACAGGATTCATGCATGAGGCCGAGCATGCGCTCGCGCTCACTGCGACAGCGGGCGATGTCCTCCTCCAACTCGACTAATCGCTGCTCATCACCCGCAAAGCTCTCGCGTAATTTGGCGAGATGCTTTTCCATGTTGGTAACGAGGCTGTGCGCGTGTTCGTGATTCAGCTCAGTGGAGAGGAAGCGGGCCACATCCCGGTCCCGCTGGGCGGAGACGCGAGTTTCGGACAGTTGGCGGATGTTTTGTAGTCGCGTGAGCTGACCGCGAAGCTGGCGCAGTTCGTTTTCATAGGATTCAAAGTCACGATAACTCGCTACTACATCATCCACGGGCACGGCCTCGCCTGGCAGCACGAAGCGGCGGCAAAAATCATCGAAGCTTTTGAGATTCGTGAACGACATCGCGCTGGGCAGCAGACGGTCGAGTACCTCGCGGTTGAAGTTGAGGTGAACACTGTTGCTCATGTCCCGCAGGTATTCGCGTGACGAGGCAAAGATGCGGCCCTTGCGGCCTTCGATGAGCTGGCGGAAGCCGAGGATGTCCAGCGTGCGGCGTTTGCCATCCTCAGCCGAAGTTTGGATGAAGTCATCCTTCTCCAAGGCACCTTGGCAGAAGAAAGGCGTGATGTGGCCGTCGTTCTCCGCCGTGTTGCGGAACTCGACGCGCAGGCCCCAGGTCTCGATGCGTTTGCCATCTGGCCAAGTGAACTCCGCAGCGACATAGGTGGTCACGCCTTTGTCGTGGTAAAACTGCGGCTGGCCGCTTTCGGACTGCTGCTTTGTATCCAGCAGGCAGTAACCTTTCAGCGTGCGGTCGGACTGGGAGCCTGTTGCGCTGCGATTGAAGTGATGACGTGCCTTTTCTGGCCCCACCAGCACGAGCATGAGCATGTCCATGAGGATGGATTTGCCTGAACCTGTGACACCTGCGAGCACGAGATTTCCCTGCACGGGCAGCGTGTCCTGATAACCATACCAATTGATGGCATGAAGACGGGAAAGACGGATGGCGCGGCTTTTGGCACTCATGCTTCCACCTCCTCATCGGTGCTGGCAATGATGGCGGTTTCACCTTTTTTGAAGGTGTTGGCAGACTCGGACCACTCCGCGAGTTCGCGGAAGGGAACAACGCGGCGGATGGCAGGCAGCACCTCGATACCGCTTTCCTCAAACGGCTCCGCTGCTTGAAAGCGGATCAAATTGAAGCGGGCTGCTTGACGTAGAATCTCGCGTAGCCGACCACGGGCGATCTGGCCGATAGCATCAGGCAGAAGCTGATCCTTCAATAGCGCATTCAGCTCTGCGACGGTCAGGAAGGCTTGTGTCTCGCCTTCATCACGCCAGCGCACATCCGCTGCATACCACAGTGCCAGCCAGACTAGCGTGGCATCCTGGCGGAGATGCAGAACCATGGAGCCGACACGCGGGATGGCCTGCACCATGCGTTCCTCATGCAGTAGGGCCACATCGAGTCCTGCCAAAGCCGCTGTTTCGCGTAGCCATTCGAAATTCTGCCTGCACCAATTGTAAAGCGCACTCTGGCCACTCTCCAGGCCGAGCAGTGAACCATGAGCAAGCAGTTCCTGCAGCGCCTCGGCGAGTCTTGCACGATCTTGCTCCTGCAATCGAAGCAGCGGCTCCGGTGCAGGTGTATCGTTGAGGTTGGAATCGGTTTCGGTCATTTCTTGATGAGATCAAAATGCTCCACTCGGGCTCCGGGCAGGGTGTCGAGCGGGATGTTGCCTTCCTGGACAATGCTGCGGGCGGCTTCTAGTTTGTAAGCAGCCTCATTCGACTCCGCATGAAGCAGCAGAGCGATGAGTTCGGTCAAATCAGCCTCGGAGGCGACAGGTAGGTCTGAACTGGAGATGCGTACACCTTTTCCACCAGGCAGGCGTTTCACAAACTCATTGGCTCGGCGCACTGAAAGTGAGTCACGCAGGGCACGCTCCATGCCACGCAGGCCTTCCTCACGCTCGGCGTCCGTGACTTCGTCATCCAGCGCCTCCTGTTCTCCTGCAATGCGGCGTGTCGGCGGTGCATAGAGGGAATCGAGGCCCGCAGGCAGGGGGGTTTCAGGTAATCGCAGGGCAGGCAGGTCGGGCAGTTCCCAAGCACTGGAAAGGCGCTTCCCAGCGAGCATTTTGTTCGATCGGACAAAGAAGTCGCGGATTTCACTGCGGCGTTCGCCGGTTACATCCTGCAGGTAGCGGAAACGAGAGAGTGAGCGTCGGGTGAAGTCTGCCGTGCGGCGATCAATTTCATCCGCCATGGGCTGAACCAACTCCAACAGGTGAGCGAGGTCATCCAGCCGCTGACGTACACGGGCGCGAGCCGTTTCAGCGCTGAGTGCGGGTTCACGGCGCAGCAGTTCTGTCTGCATCTCGGCCATCGCCGTAGAATCATCCTGCAAACGATCTCCGATGCGTCTTGCCGCCTCTGGCAGCCGCGCTGGTAGTCGTGCACGGATCAGCTCCGCATACGCACCATGGGCGATCTGCTCGGCATAGTCTTCAAACACGAGCGCGAGGTTTCCTTTGAGCGTATCCTCTTCAAGCTGCCGCCGAGTCAGTCGCTGCACGGACTTTTGCATTGTGCGCAGTTCACCGAGGCCCTGCCGCGTGTTCGCAAGGCAGACGTCCACCGTTTGCAGCGGGCGCTCGATCAGCTCCGGTTCATTCGCCAGCATGGCGCAGACAGCGGTAAGTTTGTCAGTGAAAACCGCCGCCTCAGGCTGGGCAATCTGCCTCAGAGCACTGATGAGCGTGGAGCCATGCGCATCAAAATACAGTCTCCGCCGCCAGTCTTTCTGAGAAGGCTCCTCTAGCCACCGGCAACGAGATAAGTGGTCCAGCACACGGCGTGCCTCCTCACGTGGAGGCAGAGCGGCCACCGCAACTTCACCCTCAGCTAAATCTTCATTGGCCTGAAATTCGGGATGATTTGAGAGGACCTGCGCAATGATTTCGATAGCATCCCCGCGCTCCAGTCCATCCGGCTGCTCCGTGCATTCACGATCTAGTGTATCTAGCACATCAACATAGGTCGGTGCATTTTTCCCAGCCAGCACTCGGAAGAACGCGGGGTCGCGTATTTCACGGTAAAGGCTGGTAGAGAGAAGGTCGGGCATTAAGGATGGATTATGTGAAAGAAGTTACCGTATGACAAATGCTGAAGTT
>JAPLUM010000495.1 GCA_026397605.1 Verrucomicrobiota bacterium
GCATGCTGTTTTTGGCATTGAAAGTAAGACTTGGAAGTTTGCCATTCCTGTCATGCTGGAAGAGCGTGGCGGGAGCTTTAAAGTTGATTGGCTTAGCTTTGTGGAGTTTAAGGATCGGCTTCTTGAGAAGTATCTAACCACATTCCAAGAAGGACAAGTGCGCTATCATGTCAGCATGACACGCACTCATTATTTTGAGGATAAAGTCCCCAATTCTTCCAACAAAGAAGCCTTCAGAATCAGCCCTGCACCACCAAATCCATTCTCAGCCACGGTCTTTGTCGATAAAGACAGCGCTTTAGCCAAAGACCTGAGGGATAAGATCCCATGGGGCGCACAGGTGTTTGCTATTATCGAACTGGAATGGATGAAGCTTGGTGATCAAGCCTGGGTTCAGATGAGTGCAGTTCCGCAGCTAAATTGGTATTCAGTCCCGAGTGCCCCGAAAGCCGTTAAAGCTAGCTCTTCCTCTCTACGTATGGATGCTTCATCTGAAGTACCCACTGAGACGCAAAAGGCGGTGCCTATTGGCCGGTAATCGAAGAGGCTTTTGTTCTCTTTTCAATCTCTCAAAGCAACCGCTGGATCGACCCGCGCAGCGAACCATGCAGGAATAAATCCAGCTACGATGCATAAAAGGATAGAGGTGGTGCATGTCATGATCACGTCCCAAGGCTGGAGAAAGGCTGGAATAGAAGATAGAAAGACGCCATCGACGGCATGAACTTGGCCTCCAGCTAAGGTGGTTAGAAAATCACGCAGATCGTTTCGCAACCAAAGAACCATCAGGCTTCCGCCCAACCCTAGACCAGTCCCAAGGATGCCGACAATGACCGCTTGAAGCAGGAATACATTGACGATTTGGACTGGGCGTCCTCCGATCGCGGCGATCACGCCGATCTCACGTCGTTTCTGAGTGGTGATCGTGATGGTCGTGTTCATCACAGAAAAGGCAGCCACCAACGCAATGATGGAGAGGACAAACTGCATCATGGTCTGTTCATTGCCCATGGCAGCTAGGCGCGCGCTTTCGCCATCTGACCATAGCTCGGACTTCCAATCAGGAAGGCTTGCACTCAGAGTTTTCGCCACAGCTTCGGCTTTCTTCGGGTCAGGCAATTCTAAGGCGATACCTGTCACGTTCGCGCCCAGATGAAATAAAGACTGGGCCGTGGCTAAGGTCGTGTAACTGAGAAAACCAGCGGATTCACTTTTTAGAATCCCCGTCAGTTTAAGTTTCTGGGGGTTAAGACGAATTTTATCTACCAGCGCTTTCTTCGCTGCTGCATTTTCCTGTTCATTAGCCTCTGTGTATTGGCGCACGGCATCATTCACATTTTGTGACGCATAGACGCTCAGCTCATCCCCGAGCTGGAGATTCAGGTCCTGAGCCTGTTGATCACTGATCACGATGCCACCATCCACAAGATCCATTGATCCGACGTCTAGATGAGCTGCGATTTTGCGTAAATGGATGGGAGCATCCTCAGCTGATACCCCAATTACCTGGGCGCCCGTTTGGTAATCGCCATTGGATAAAAACAGGAGCCCTCCAGCGTAAGCTGTGGCAGATCTGATTTCATCAGAACTTCTGATCAAAGGCAGCACCTCCTCCCAAGGACGGGATTGACCACTTGTCGATTGACTGAAAAGAATGTGGGGTTTGGCTCCCATGAGAGTATCACGAAAATCCGCCTCAAAGCCCATCATCACGGCGCGCACGACAATCATCATGAGCACGCCCACCGCGATCCCAAGCACTGATATCACTGTGATGACTGATACAAATGACCTTTGAGGTCGAAGGTACCGTAGTGCGAGAAATAGAGCTGCGTTTTGAATCATTGATCAGGCCATCATTACCGAAGACAGCCTTTGTGCCAAAGGTAAAGTACAGCCTAGCTTCGCTCGACCAACAAAATCAGATAACTTACAAACTCAGGACTGCTGGCGAGTGAGGGAGATAGATTAATTCACCATTCTCAATCTTTGCAAAAGCGCTCGCGTTTTTGATCTCTTGTTCGTTAATATTGGGTAGTTTAAAAACACTGCCTTTGAATGAACCGCGTGTGATGGTGATTCCCTTTGCCAAGCGTTTAAAGGCGTCTTCAACGCTGATTACTCCAACGGTCACATTATTTCCTGCTGCACTGGCAGAATTTGCTAGAGTGCAAAAACTCTGAGCATTGCGCTTAGCAGTTGCCTGCTGGATTTGATCCTGATTGCCAAAAAACGGGATCACCATGCTAGCCATAATCCCAATGATGGCCACGAAAGTCAGCAATTCAAACAAGCTGAAGCCGCTTGTTGTGGTGTTTTTGGTAGAGGGAATAGAAGCATTCATAATTTCTGTTCTAAATTATGAAAAATAGATCAATATTGCAAATAGGATTTTTGTAATTTTGATAATTAATTTTCAACTGAATGTCAAAATTGAGAATTCGAGGCCTTTCGCTTGGAGGTCTAGATTTTGATTTTGGGTCAGGCGAAGTGTACAGCAGATGGCTTCTCTGATAATGTCATGGTGTAAGTTGCCGGATTTATCATGCGTGGTAAGGTCAAGAATTCCGAAAAGAGATGTTTCACTGTCCCTCTCTCCAGACACGCCAAGCGATTGCAGTGGCGTTTTTGGTGATTTGGTTTTCTGGCGCTGTCAAAGCTGCGGCAGAAAATGCAGACCAATGGTCGGAGCGGGAGACTCATTTGGCGAACGAGTATTTGGGGCTGCTGGTCAGTCAGCCTGATTATGGCCGTGTGGTGGATCTCTTGTGGGCTCTCTATGATAAGCATGGGGCCACGCCGTTGCTGATTGAGAATGTCGCGACGCAGGCCCGAGCGAGTCGTCATCCGTCTGTGCTGATGGTTTTGGGCCACCTTTATCGGAAAGGTGGCTTCGTGGAGAAGGCGAACGCTGTTTATGATGAGGTGCTCAGTGCGGAGCCTAAAAACATGCGTGCTTTGCAATCGCGTGCCGATTTAGCCAGCCAGTCGGGGGATGTTAAGACGGCGCATGAATTGATTGCCAAGTTGGTGGCTTACACACCTGAGTCTGATCCGCTGAAAGTTTCCATGCTGATGCAACTCGGCTCACTGGCTGTTTCTAGAGAGCAAAACGAGGAGGCTGTTGCCGCTTGGGAACGTGCGGTGAAGCTGCGGCCCAATGATTTTGCACTGATTCGTCAGGTGGCTGAATTGATTTTACGGATTGGTCTGCCAGACCGTGCTGCTGTCTTTTATAACAGCCTATCAGAACAAAGCGATCCTCAGCAGCGGCTGGATGCTTTGTTTGATTTGGCGAGGATTCATGAGCATGCAGATCAGTTTGTGAAAGCAGACGCTGCACTGATCAAAGGCTTGGGCCTCCTAGATTTTAGGGATGATCGTTACTTGGATTTTTTCAGGCGGAGAGTGCGTTTGCATGAGCGTTTTGGTCAATTAGATGAGCTGCGCCAACAGCTGACCAAAGCCAAGGCGGCGGAACCCAATAGTGAACGAGCGCTTAAAGATTGGGTGCGTTTCAATGAGATCACGGTGGATACTGAAGCTCACTTGCTGGCCCTGAGGGCTCTGGTGAAAGGCGTGCCGAGTGTGGATGATTATCGCTATGAGTTGGTGCGCGTCCTTCTTGATCATGATGGCGCCGCAGAGGCTGCTAATCTGCTGGATGAACGACTCAAAGGAGATGCACGTGATTTACCAGCCCTTGTTTTTTTACGAGCAGAAGCTGATCTTCGACAGGGAAAGACTGCCGAGGCCACTGCAAGAATCGAGTCGTTGGTGATGGCTCCTGGGATTTCAATCGAGGTCGAAAAGCAGGCTCTGATTTTTGCTCAACAGAGAGCGCTAGATGCGGTGATTGAGATGATATTAAAAGTTCGATTGCAGCGTGATCCCACGAAAGCTGAGGCGGTGTTTGAATTAGCGGCCTTTTATAAAGCACGCAAAGACATGGCTGCGGCAGATACTCTGCTGCGTCAGTTCACTCAGGGAGCTGTTTCAGATCAGGATCGTCAGCGTCGGCTCAATGATGCTGCGGCCTTTCTAGCCTCAGGTAGTGATCTGGACAGTGCCATTGTTTTAGCCCGTGAGGCTGTGAGCAAACCTGGCGCTGGCCGAGAGGAGTTTCTTCGATTGGCTGATATTCTCATCGAGCATGGAGATGCTGATGAGTCATTCACTTGGATGGAAAAGGCCTGGCAAGCTAGTCTGACAGACGAGGATGGCGCAGATGTCGATGAACGAATTTATTCGCTACTCATCGGTGACGATAAACAACAAGCTCGAAAGTCCAAAGGCAGTGGAGGTGAGTTTCAGCTGCCAGATGCTTTCACAGGCAAAGGTTTTGCGAGCAATGATGAGGCACCAGAAAGCGTGACCATTCCTGAGGCTGTGCTGGCAAAGTCAAAATCATTTTCCGTGGCAGAAGCAGAGATGTCTAAGCTGTCATCCCGAGAGCTTTTTCGAGCAGCCTGGTGGGCAGTACGCTCTGAGCAAATGGATCAGGCTTATGCCGCCTTTGGGGTCCTTCAAAAAGATCACGATAACAAGGCGCGTGAGCTGTCACTGGAAGCCGAACGTCTGCTGCTAGAGCTCACATTACTGGACAAAAATACAGCCTTGGCCATGCGGGTGTTGCGTCGTCTGATTCAGCGAGATGAGGCTGGGAAAATACGCTATACGCTCCGGCTCAGTGAGCTTCTACTTGAGGATGAACAGGTGGCCAACTCGGCAGTTTCCATCGGACTCGCGGCTGAACGGACGGGGTGGCGACTGACAGGGCGATCTCCTTTACCTGCCATCGCTGCGACTTCTTTTCTGGAGCGGTCTTACCGTGAAGTGCCTGATTCTGAGCAGTTGCTTCAGGCTTTGACTCAATGTTACACACTGCAGCGCCGCAATGAGGATGCTTTGAAACTTTGGGAGGCAGCCATCACACGCACGACTGGCGCTTCAGCGGTAACGTTAATGGAGAGCTATGCGGAGATGTTACTTCAAAAAATGAAGTTGCCCGAGTATGTGCAGGTTCAGTGTCGAATCATTGACACTGAAACGGATGTAAAACGCCGCAGGGAGGCCTTTAAGCGTTTTTTGGATCGCCTGCTTTGGTCTGAACAGGGCGGGGAGCTCACTGAGCCTGCTTTAAAAGAGAGGCTGAAGATGGCAAATGATGCCTTAGGCATGCAAGTGAAGCGACATCCGTTTGATGGCTTTTATCAAGAGGCTCTGGCCCAGGTTTATAGTCGTTCGGGTGACCCAGTAAAAGCCTTCGCGGCGATGAAGCAGGCTTACTACACATCTCCAGATACGCCTTTTTCGCTAGATCAATTGAGGGAGGCAGCTTTGCGCGTTTCAGACATGAAGTCGGCTATATACTTTCAGAAGCAGATTGCTGCTGCTGCGGCACCTCAGACCCTAGCCGCAGAATCGCGCAGACTCGTCGAGATGTTAGAAGAGACCTTTCAAATGGCGGAGGCTGACCGTGTTCGGCGTCGCTTGGAGAGTCGCTTTTCTCAGGATGCGGCCGCCTTAGAAGCTCTCGCTGAGCATTACCGTAGCACTGGGCAAGATGAAGCTGAGCGCCGCGTCTATGAGCAGATCTCGCGTGTGCGTCCTTGGGATGCGCGTTTGCAGCTTAGACTGGCCTTGAAGTGCCTGCGTCTGGCCGATGATAGTAGCGCCGCTAAGCACTTGTTGGACATTTGTGCCCGCACGGGCAGCCAACCTTTTCAAGCTGGTAAACTGGTGGCAGAGCGGCTGCCATTGCCGTTGGTGGACGCTCGTAAGTCGAACGCTTCTGGCACGGCTTCTGAAATCACGGATCTTCTGGATTCAGCCACTTCTTTGAGCAACGATGAGACTAAGACCTTGCGTATGTTTTTTGGTCTGCCCCGGGTTGAATTTGTGGAGCTCCCTGAATCAGTTCCAATGGTTAGGCTCCGGGCGATCGAAGAACTCAGTAAGCTGGCGTATCGGGATGCATTGCAGGCTGGCAGTTTTCCCGAGAAGATGAATTTAAAGTCTCCGATTGAAAGGCTGTGGTCGCTCTATTATCGCCGAGATGGCGCAGCTTTCCGCAGAGAGCTACGTCCGTTAATGGCCCTAGGCACCAGTTTGGAATCTCAGTTCTGTGAGCTTTGGTTGATGCTGCGGTCCGGCGGTATGGCAGATGCATTGCAGTGGTGCGAGTTCAAAGGGCTTGCCGTGGAGGTTCAAGAGAGCCGCAAGCGTGTTATGCTGGCTGTTGCAGCCATGTTGGCTGACTTGGAAGGGTTTCACTTTGAAAAAGGTGAGTTGGCAATTCTGGGCAGCGTGCGCACTACGGCTGTGATGGATATCATTCGACGTCTTCAGGACAGTCAGCGCTATCCAGAGGCATTGGAGTTAGGCGAGAGTGTGCGCATGCATCAGCCTGAGTTGTCGGATATCTTTACATTTTCATTGGCTCGAATCGCCGAGTCGGCTGAGCGCTGGGATTTGGCACGTGGTTATCTCAGTCGTGTGGTCCGTGGACCTGTTAGGCCAGAAGCTTATAGTGGCACTTATGACCCCTATCTTTTTAGCCTCAGTGCCGCGACGCGGTTGGCGGTGACTCCAGAAGAGAGGGAGGCGAATTTGCGTAGCGCCTGGCGTCATTTACAGTCGACTCCTGCCTCTGCCATGACTAGCCTGCGAAAGTCCGCCGTAGCCGGTTTAGCAGGTTCTGCAGATGCAGCCGCCGCAGAAATGAGCGGTTTCATGACTAAAGATTTTTTGCCGTCGCGACAGGTCGGTGATATCCGTGAAACGATGGTGCCACAAGGGGCACCGCGTTATGAGGAGCCGATGCATCTGCGTAGTTTGTGGGAAGATACAAGGGAGATCCAGGCAAGGTTTGTTCAGGAGGGAATGGGACCACTGGTGCAGCAGGTGAATGATGGACTCGCCGCCAAATGGGGCAGTGTGGCTCTTACCTCACGCAGTGGCCTGGAGTTTGGAGAGTGGCGCTTGGGAAATCTAATCAGCAAGATGCGCCAAGCTGATTATCCAACACGACTGCGACTACTCAAAGAGCATCTGGCTAGTGTGGACATGCGGCTTGAGGTTTCAGTCGATACGTTGAGCGAGTTAGGCGGACGTCTGGAAAATACAGGCATGTCGCGCGAGGCTATTGAAGTCTATGGACTGCTACCCGCACGTGCACCTGCCAATCCCGAATATGCTCAATGTTTGATCCGGGTGGCCGAGGCAGGCATGGACACAAAGACGGGATTGAAATTTACCCTACAGCTCCTCAATGCTGAACCACCCATGAAGCCGCCCCAACCTGGGGATGAAGTTTTGCGGGAGAAACATGCTCACTTTTTAGCCCTGGATTTTAACGTGCCTGAGCTGCACAAGTTAGCCTACCAGACACAAGTCTCTAGGCTGTTACAGGGACGTATTCCTGATGCTGTGCCCTATCTCCGTGAACTGGCGCTCCTTCATGAAAAAATAGGCCAGCCCACGCTCGCTCTGGCTGCTTGGGAGCGCTTGCATGAGGCTTTTGCTGTGAACACAGAGATTGGCATTGTGCCTGATGCTGAGAGCTGTGTTCACCGTGCTCGTTTATTGATTGGACAGAGTAAACCTGCACAGGCCCTGGAGGTGCTACGCTTGATTCCTCTGGGTGAAAAGTCGGGGCCTCTGGGTAGGGAAATGCTCAAGATGAGGGCCACGCTCTTAGCTCAAACCCAAGGTTGGGAAGAGATCCGAAAACTGATGACCTTGGCTGTCGAATTGAAGTCTCTGGACTGCATCTCTCATGTCTCTGAGCTTTGTCGTCTTCATGGTCGCAGTTTAGAGGCGCTTAACTTCATCACACAGGCGGAGCGCAGTTTAAAAGAGGACGGAGATCGTTTTAGGCTGCGTTTGGAATTGCTGAAACTGTTGGCGCATGATTCAGCCTGGACACCTGAACGTGGGCGCGCGCAAGTCGCTGCCTTGTTCCGAGTCAGGCAGCGTGATCGCGAGACTCTGAAGCAACTTCTCGTCTGGGTGCGTGATCAGGCCAAAGGTATCAATCGTGAGGCTTGGATCAGTCTGCTCCGTTCCGAAGTCCGAGCGGGAGTCGATCGACCTCTAGCAGCCTTGGTGCTCTGCGCTTTTGCTGAAGGTGCACCCGATGGTTTGAAAGATGATCTCTCTCAAGGTTGGCAGGCTGTTAAGGAGGGGGATCGAGTTTGCCTGGAGTTAGCTGCAGTGACCCTAATGTCTTGTCACCGACCAGCCTGGGCATGGCAGGCTTGTCTTGGACTTCAGGATCTACCTAGCCTGCGTCTAGATGCGCGGAAGATACCGCTCATGCTTCGGGTGGCCAATGCTCTGGAAGACCGTGTGATTGTTCAGGAAATCTTCTCTGAAGTGGTTCGCATGCCATTCCCCGGCGGCACTCAAACTGTGGCCTGGGCTATAGCATTGGAGGAAAGTGATCAGCCTGAGTTGGCTCGCGAGCTCTTTTTGGCTGCCTTGGATCGGCTGGAAAATACCAATGGCATGCAGCCAGAGCTAAGCACAGCTTGGGCGCGACATCTGATCCGCAGGCACGAGTTCGCGGCGGCTGAAAGTTATCTGATGAAGAATCTGTGGATGTCTCCCAGTGAATCTGCTGCTATACTCCATCGTGATCATGAAGATGGGGGCCAGCCGATGTCAAAACGCATCGCTAACTCGATGAAACGGATGAATGATCCGAATGATCGAAGTGGCTTTGATAAAACGATGCAGGCTTCTTTAGGTGGAAACAAAAGCGCGGGTTGGCTGAGTAAACAGAAGCATTCCGTGGCTGATTTCAATGGGGTGAAGTCGTTTCACGGTATGCAGGCCTATAAAACGCAGGACTTTGCTGGCGGTGGCATGAAAAGTCCTTTGGGAGATCAGGCATTCAATCAACGAGAAAAACAGCCTTCCTTTGCGGATAACACTTTTAAAACAGATCAGAATCCGTTCTCCCAAAAGATGTCTCGTGATGATGCCAGAAGCTATTCTGGAGCGACGGATGTCTTTAAAACAGCGGCCAATCGCGAAGGCCTCAAAGAGCAGAAGAAAAATACACAACCCAAGATCATCGAACTGGATGAAAAAGAGCGTCGATCAGCCTACACGGAGGATGAGGTTCGCAATCTGATGGGGCGGGATTAATGCCTGTTTCACACGAGAACAGATGCTTGAGTTAGGATCTTATCCAGCCCATCAAGGCAATGAACCCAGTGGATAGAAAGATCCGGTAGCTGCTCCTGATAACCTGCTGCTGACCGTCCACCGATGATTAGAGCTGTGGACTCGGGCATCATTTGCCGGAGCTGCTTTACTTTTTCGGCAATCGCTGGGCATTTCTCTGGGTAAACGAGACTCAGTGCCACGGCCTTAGCATTGCGGGCTGAGGCGCAGGCAGCGATCTCCTCTACTGGCAGGTTGGGACCAAGGTAAGTAACCTTCCAACCCAGATCTCGAGCTGAAGCTGCGACTAGCATGGCACCCAGTTCGTGGACTTCTCCACTCGGAGTCGTAATGACTAATTCAGGAGCGTTTTCTGCAACTTGGTTGCCGGGAACTGGCATCATCAGCACTTCGCGGATGACGTTGGTGGCAAGATGTTCCTGACCTGGACGCAAATTGCCCGCTTGCCAGGATTCGCCGATGGTCTGAATGAGTGGGCAAATGACATGATGCAACATGCCTCGCTGACCTAGCTGTTGACGGGCTCTTTGCAAAAGATGATGCATGACCTCGCTATCGAAAGCTTTGGAGGCCGCCATGCACAGATCGACAAATTTCTTGGGGTCTTCGATGGGTTTGAGTGCCTCGTTTTGAGCGGCTTTAGACTTGGCTTTGGGCAACAGGGCACGCTGCAAGTGCTGATCTAGCAAAAGCTCCAGATCCTCCGTGGACAGCTTGGCTACGTTGCTGATCCGATGCCCAACTTCTGTCAGCTGACGCAGGAGTTTGAGGCGCTTGATGGCTTCTTCACAGTATAGACGGCGATTACTTTCAGTGCGGGTGGGGCTCATGGCCCCGTAGCGGCGCTCCCAAATACGAATAACGTGGGCGCTGAGACCTGAGAGGTGGCTGGCCATTTGAATCGCGCAAGGCATAATAGGTCGGTGTTGCTTGAGTTAGGATTGCTGATTATAGAAAGAAACGTCGGACTTGGATTACGGGCTAAGTTCGACAAAGGAAACATTTTGTCTCATTTTTGGGGCACACAGTATATTTAAAGTCATGCTGAACTACATTTGGGCCACTTTACTCTTCATCGGATTGATCGTCGCGGGACTGGTCGGTCGCGTCTCTGGTGATGCCAATGTGATCGACGCCGCCATGAAGGGGGCTGAAAAAGCGGTCATGGGAATCGCTCTTCCCTTGGCAGGGATGATGATGTTTTGGCTCGGCGTTCTGCGACTTTTAGAAAAGGCCGGAGTGTTAGAGGCTGTCGTGCGTCTGCTTTCACCGCTTTTACGCCGCCTCTTTCCTGATGTGCCCACTGGCCACCCAGCCATGAGTGCCATGGTGATGAATCTTTCAGCCAACATGCTTGGTCTGTCGAACAACGCGACGCCTCTGGGGCTGAAAGCTATGGGGCATCTTCAGGAGCTGAATCCGCACAAACAAAGTGCCAGCAATGCGATGGTCACCTTTTTAGCCCTCAATACGGGAGCATTTACCTTGATTCCCATGTCGGCTATGAACTTTCTGAACGCAGCAGGTATCCGAAACAGTTATCAAGTCATCGTCCCGACCATTTTAGCTACGGCTTGTGCATCCATGGGGGCTGTGTTGGCGGCAAAGAGCTTTCAAAGGCTGCCCCAGTTTGTGCCCCAGCCAGATGAGGTAGAGGTGGAAGTTAAAAATGATGCCGCAGAGCCAAAAGGGAAGGGTATCTCAGGCAAAGCGAAATTCTGGCTCTCACTTCTCGCGGTATTGTTCGTCGGAGTTTCAGCTCTGGAGCTCGGTCCGCCGACATGGCGACAGACAGTTTTGCAGCAGTCTGGGCTTACAGCCGTGTTAGAGAAATCTGCCCAGCGAAAAGCCGAAGCCACTGCTACTCTGGCGAAGAATAAAGAGCTGGCCCAAGCGGCAGCAGCAGCGATCGAGGTCAAGCCTGAGCCACCCGTCTGGCGGCGGATGATGGATGGAACGTCCGGTTTGGCGATTCCTGCCATTCTGATTCTCGCGGTTGGAGTTGCCTGGGCACGCGGAGTCCGCGTTTATGAAGAGTTCGTCGATGGCGCCAAAGAGGGCTTTCAGGTCGCGGTGCGGATCATGCCTTACCTCGTGGCCATGCTGGCAGTGCTGGCAATTTTGAGGGAATCGGGGGCCTTTCAGCTGCTCGAGTATGCCCTAGCACCTGTTTTAGCCTTTCTAGGTTTCCCCGTCGAACTCCTCTCGCTCGCACTCATGAGACCACTCAGTGGTTCAGGTGCGCAAGGCATTCTAAATGAGATCCTCACCCGGCCAGACCTGAGCGA
>JAPLUM010000224.1 GCA_026397605.1 Verrucomicrobiota bacterium
AATAACATTACCCCACCGCCCCCTGGTCAGATCCGCATTGGTCCACAGTCGCCCATTATTGCCGGAGTCGTCAGCAATAGCCGTGAATTCACGGACTGGGCCATCGAGGATCTCATCATGCTGGATGAATACAATGGCGACGGCACCAACAATCAAGGCACGGATATTTATCGCAATTCGGATGGCTTTGATAGCAGCCGAGACATCGTTGCCTTTTATGCGCATGACGGCGGACCGACGGCCAGCGGTGGGGATGATCTGATTTACTTTCGAATTGATTTTCAGGACCTAGTGGCTTTTGCTGAAAATGGCGGTGTGGATGCTTACGTCGTCATTGATTTCAATAGCCCAAGCAGTGGTGAAGCCGCACTGCCTGATGAGATCGATACCCTCACGAACATGAAGTGGGAGGTCTGCGTGGCTGCTTACTCCACGGACAATGGTGCCGTCTATGTGGATACCAATGCCGCCAGCCACTCCATCAGCATCAATCAAGGTCTCACACCTTTTGGCGTCGTCCGTCGTGATCAAAATACGGCTAATGGTTTCAAGCGGAGCTGGTATAGCAGCACGATGGATGCCGTGGAGTTCAGCATCAGCCGTCAGGCCCTACTAGATGCAGGCTGGAATGGCAATGCCAACACCCTGAACTACCAAGTCTTCACCACCAAAGACGGGACCAACAATGGCCCCACGCCCGCTCGTGGTGCGGGTGACCTTGCTGACCGTAGCGACATTCGTGATAGCGTGCTGGATGACTGGATCGCCAGTGATCACTGGCGTGCTCAGCCAGACATCCGTGGAGCTGGCAGCGTGCTGAAAGCCTGGTTCGGCCCCTCAAACACAAACAACGATCTTTGGAAGAGGTCCAAAGTCGTCAGCCTCATGCATGAAAGCCGTCCGCTGATGGCTGGCAGTGAAGTGCAAGCACTCATCAATAACGGTGCAGGAGCAGGCTGGCACCGCCCGCTCGATGTACACGACGCCTATGATGTGCCGCTGGCACTTCACATCACTCCGCTGCTCGCCAGTGCCATTCAGTGGGCTAGAGTAGATCCAGCTGTGAACAAACCCTGGCGTGATGGGCCGTCCTTTAATAGCCGCATCGGCACCCTTGCCGCCCAGGATCACCTCGACTTCATCGGTACGACCTATAGCGACCACATCCTGCCGTATTTTCCCCTCAGCTACACTCAGACAAACATCGCTGATGCCAATACGATGCTCACCGAAATCTACGGTGCAGCCCCAAGTGGCAATGTTTTGTATCCCTCAGAGCGGGTGCTGAATAGCGCCACCTTCAACCTCATCAGCGGTAGCGGTTTTGGTTTTACCTTTGCGGATCAGACGCGCCACATCGAAAAATGGTTTGGCCGCAGCGCCTCACTTAGCAACGACGGCTATCGCATCAACCGCATTCACGGCGTGAAGACCTTTGTGCTCAATGACAATCCTGGCGAATATCGTTTTCAAACCACCGATGGTGGCCTCAACACCTCCCTGCGCCAGCTTTTCAATCGCAAAGCCCGCAGCAGCTCACAGGATCAAGTCGTCATCTTGCCGAGTGACTGGACTGACTTTACCTCCAAAACCAATGCCGATGGTTATGATGCCAATATCGCCTGGATTGCCAGCCATCCTTGGATTCAACTCACTACGCCAGATGCCATCGCAGCAGGTCAGGTGGACTCCAATCGTGACGGCACGCCAGAAGCCTGGCCTTTCATCGAACGAGGCACACCTGTACTTCCGATGGTTTCGAAGGACTTCGTTCATTACGCCTCTCAAGAAAATTACGATAACTGGTTCTTTGGGCAGGCACTGCGTGAGGAGAGTCTGCGAGATAAGATTTTCAATCTTCGCAGTGCCGCTCCTCTGCCAGCTATCTTTGGTCAAGTCGGCGTCAGTGGTCTAGCCCATACCGCGTGGACCTCTGCCAATAGCCTGACGAATCCTTTGTTTGGCCGCCTAGCGCGCCAGAGCTTTCACGGAGCCATGTGGCTCACCGCGTTTCACGACCAAGCCAATCCTAACACCGCCAAATTCAGCACTGGTGAATACATTTTCCCCGACAGCAGTTTCAACAACTTAGCCGGCTTTTCTAAAGCCTCGCAGAGCCAATTCCGCTGGGCT
>JAPLUM010000721.1 GCA_026397605.1 Verrucomicrobiota bacterium
TGGATGGCTGGGAAAACGGCGGTGCGGAGGCGTATCGCTGCTTGTTGTTTTCCTCGGGATTGGAGGTCATGGACGCTCAGAATGTGAACGTGGTGCGCAAAGGAGTGACAGCGGACGAGGCGCGGCAGGTGCTCAAGGAAAAAGGCAAACTCAGCTCAATGGAACTAGTCAGGCTGCGCGTGCGCTATTTCAGCGATGGGCTGGTGCTAGGCAGCCAGGAGTTTGTGGAAAGTATCTTCACTGAGAATCGAGCTCGTTTTGGTTCAAAGCGAAAGACTGGCGCACGGCGACTCAAGGGAGGAGATGGCGCTTTGTTTTCGATGCGGGATTTGCGAAAAAACTCTCTTGGGTGAGGCGTGTAAAGATAGCAGGCAATCTATCCAACTTGATCAGACACAACGCGTTCATTTTTAATGCCTATTGCGGATCAGTAGCCTTCTACCTGCGGTCTCGGTAGCTCCGCAGACCATGACGGAGTCGGAGCTCCGCTCGCTGCCCAAGAGGCTAACTTTCATGATCTGAAGTAGGCCGTTGTCGAACTCCTAGGTGATCACGATGTCTTTGGAACCGACTGTGAATCCCTGGATGAAGCAGCAAAGGCCACCCTGAATCTCTAGAGCATCTCGGAATCAGGGATTTTCGGCATTGTAAACTGCATGCAGGTGTCCTGCGCTGCCTGCTGGCCAGTAGGCACCGTCTTCGATCCACTCGCTGAGGCCGCCGATCTCGTCTTCGGTGAGGCTGACTTCCAGGCGTGGCATGATTTTGGGGTGGGTGCCTTTCCGTGTGATCGCGGCAACGAGCAGGCTGTCGTCGGGATCACCGGGGATCACAAAAGGTCGCTTTGTGCGTGGACTGATTGGCTTCAGCGCCCCATCACGATGGGATAAATCCAACCCAGCAGGTGCAGCTGGGCCTGAGTGACAGCGCAGACAGCTACCCTCCAGCACCGGTTTCACATGCATGGCGAAGTAGCGATCCTGCGCCGAAGGGAAAAGCGGGGATGAGCAGGCGCAGAGGAATGCTGTGGCCAGAAATAGAGTTGCGGTGAATTTCATAAACATGAGCTTAACACAGTCAGCCAGCTATAGACGCGGCCTATCTTGTGCGGATATGGCATGATCCTGCTTTTGCGGGGGTTGACGCTTCCCTCTTTGCTCTGGCAAATAGGAGCATGACCGAAATCTCCAACGAACACTTCCGAATCGTCCTGACAGGTGGCCCAGGTGGCGGTA
This sequence comes from Verrucomicrobiota bacterium, assembly GCA_026397605.1. Lineage (GTDB taxonomy): Bacteria > Verrucomicrobiota > Verrucomicrobiia > Verrucomicrobiales > Verrucomicrobiaceae > Prosthecobacter. Next base: position 1,236 of record JAPLUM010000721.1, read on the forward strand.
AGACCACTGCTGCCGATCTTTTCCGCCGAGAGATGGGTGAAAGCGTGGTGCTGGTGCCAGAAGCGGCCACCATGGTCTTTTCAGGGGGCTTTCCCCGTGTGCAAGAGCCGCACGCCATTCATGCCGCACAACGGGCGATTTATCATGTGCAGCGGAATCTAGAAGATGTGCAGGTCGCCCAGTATCCTGACCGCATCCTGCTCTGTGATCGGGGCACGGTGGATGGTGCTGCCTACTGGCCTGGGGAGCCGGAAGGCTTTTTCACGGAAATGGGAACGACCATGCAGAATGAACTGGAGCGCTACGACGGCGTCATCTTCTTTGAAAGCGCTGCTGTGGGTGGCCTGAGTATCGAGGGCGGGAACCCCATCCGCAATGAGTCTCTGAAGCAGGCCGTGGCGCTAGATCACAGGTTACGCTCGCTTTGGAGACAGCATCCACACTTTGTCTTGGTCCCGCATCATGCGTCCTTTTTGAAGAAGATCTCTTTTGGTCTGCTCGTGCTGGAAGAAATGGTCCGAGAGCTGAAGCATAAACAGCGGGTAAAAGCGTAGCAAAAGTGCTGCCGGAGCACTGCGTCCTGGAGCCCGCATTCCTCCACGTTTTCTGCTCAAAAAGCGAATCACTTCTTCTTCCCGAGGTTCTTCAGCTCCTTCTCTGTCCACATCATCAGCCGGCCTTTTTCTTGTTCGCGGATCGCGGTCACGGTTTTGGTTTCGACGGCGCTGGAGGTGTGTTCCCATTCTCGGCGGATGTAGGTGAGCACGCCGGCGACAGTGAGCTGGGGCAAGGGCGGCATGGCGAGGTTGTAGGTGCGGCCGGCGACCTTCACGGGGCCGGCGAGGCCGTGCATGACGATGCGGGCGAGCACGTCGGTTTTGCCGAGCACCCATTCGCTATCGACGAGCGGCGGCGCGAGGCCGTCGAGACCGAAGCCGTGCGGTTGATGGCAGGCGGCGCAGAGGGTGGCATAGATGGTTTTGCCTTTTTCAAACAGTGCAGTCTGCGTCTCGGTGAGCGATTTGATGACGGGCGGAGCGGGGGCACCGGGTTTACCGGGCCAGACGAGGCGTTTTTCGAGGTCAGCGGGCAGTTTCAGCGTTGGCGGGGATTGTTCAAGCCACACGAGCTTCACGGTCTTTGATTTGCTGTCGGTCTTGGCGAGGCCTTTGAGGATGGTGTCGCGGTTTTCGGGCGAGTTGGAAGCCAGATCGAGCATGTCGGCGATGGGACCGGCTTTTCCGGCGAGAGCGATCAATTCGGCCAAAGCGCCGATGACGGCCTTGGAACCATCCGAAGGCGTTTGAGCGAGTGTTTTGGCAAAGGCGGCTTCTTTGCCGCGCAGGCCGGTGAGGGCGGCTTCGCGGATGAGGGCGTTCTTGCCGTGCGTGGCGAGCAGCGGGGCCAATGCGGCATCGCTGATCGTTTTGATGGCGAGGTTGGCGAGCACGAGCGGATGTTTTTCAGCGGCGAGATCGAAAACGTAGTCGCGAGGGGCCACACGCGCGGCGGCGGCGCGGACATGCTCGCTTTTGTCGGCGAGCGCGGTTTTCACAATGTCCGGCGTGATGGCGGCGAGACCGTCGAGCGTCCACAGCGCGTGCTCGCGGGCGAGGGGGCTTTCGTTTTGCAGCAACTCCTTCAAAACGGGCACCGCGGAGGCATCGGCGGACTCGACGATGAGTCGCTGGGCGGTGTCGCGCACCCAGCCGTTGGCATGCGTGAGCAGTTTCGCGTCCTTGGCGACCTTTACGGGCTTTGCGCTGCTGCCTTCCGGCACGATGCGCCAGATGCGGCCCATGTTGAAGGGCGTCTCCAGTTTCCGTGCCTGGATGTTCGCGATGAGGTAGTGCGTGAGGAAGCTCTGGTGCTGGATGATGCCGCGATACATGTCTACGAGGTAAAGCGCGCCATCGGGGCCGTTGCAGGCGTTCACGGGGCGGAAGCGCTCGTCGGTGGAGGTGAGGAACTCGCTGCCCTTCGCGGTGTTCGTGGCTTTCACTAAGCCGTCGGTCTCGCTCAGCGTGAAGCGCTTCACTAAATTCGCGCTGGGCTCAGGCACGAAGGCATTGCCGCGATACTCAGCTGGAAAGGTGTCGCCGCGATAAATGAGCGCGCCACAGGTGCCGGTGGGTTTTTGTAGTTTACCTTCAGCGCTCAGCGTTTTCTCATCGTAACCGCGGTTCACTCCTGGCGTGGGATGCGCGGGGTAGAGCTTCTGGTCGGCGGCGAGCTTGGCATTGATGCTGGTGGCATTGCGTAGTAGCGGATTGCGGGCGAAAGCCTCCGTCGGCAGCAGATCGGCGCGGAGCATGTCGCTATTGTAATTGAAATACAGCCGCCCGTGGTCGTCCTGGCAGAGTCCCCACTGGCCGCGACCGAGGCCGGCATCTTTTTGCCACACCCCGCTGCGCAGCTTAAACCGCGTGCTGTATCCCGCGCTCCAGATGGCGTTGTCCATGGCCCACACGGGTGAGTTCGCCATGTGCTCCGGCTGCCCGCCGAGCGTGCCGAAGTCCGTCGCCACGACTTCCTTCACGTCCGCCACGCCGTCGCCATTCGTGTCTTTGCAAAAGAGCAACTGAGGCGGCACCGCGATCAATGCGCCACCATTCACCGCCATCACGGCACGCGGCATGACGACCCCATCGAGAAATGCCGTCGCCTTATCCATGCGCCCATCGCCATTGGTGTCTTCAAGCAGTGAAACACGCCCCGTTGGCTCCTTTTCGCCCGCGCCACTCAGATCATGCATGTAGCCGCGCATCTCGCAGACGTAGAGCCTCCCCTGATCATCAAAACTCATCGCCACGGGAGCCTCGATCATCGGCTCACTCGCCACCAGCTCAATGCGGAAGCCTTTTTCGACCGCAAAAGCCTTCATCGCCTCCTCAGGCGAAAGCGGCACTGGTGGCGGCAGTTTAAACTTCAGCTCGACCTCTTCAGGTCCGGCTCTTTTGGTATTCAGGGCGAAGGACGAAGGTGCGAACGAGAGACAGAGAAGGGCAATGAGAAGGCGCGTCATTTGAAAAATTAGGTCTATGGGGGTGCAGGTCAATGCGACAAGAGGTCAAGAGAGCCACGGACTCGCGTTTGGACGACCGCTTGACCTTCTTGACGAGTTCTTAACGGCAACTATCACTTCTTCGGCTTCGGCTTCGGCTTTTCAGCGGCTTTGATCGTCAGCGGCGGTACTGGATCACTCTTACCGGCGAAGCTGTTCCACGCAGTTTGGAAAGCTGCGGCATCACGCACATCACCTTCGGCGATCAGCCACTGGTAGCGGAGTTTGAAGGGGGCTTCGGCAGTCGCTTTGCCTTTGGGGAACATGCCAAAACGGCCGTAGTCGCGGTAGGCGGAGGTGGCGGTGTCCTGCGGGTTATCGGGATGATTCAGGATCACGACGGTGAAGGTTTTGCCTTCGATGCTGAAGACCTCGGCGGCCCAGGGAAGGTCGCGGGCTTTGTGGGCGTCGATGTTTTCGCCGGGGAAGAGGTAGGTCGTTGTTTTCGAGTCCACGAGCTCGCTTGGGCGGAACTGAGCGCCTGCGTGCTCAGGGTCGCCACTCATCTCAGCTTCGCCGGACACGGTTTTGATGGCGCTGTTCATTTCGATGCCGAGGTAGAAAGGCTTGGTGGGCGTGGTGAAGCTGAAGCGGCGCTCCTCGGTCAAAAACGGCGCAGTGGTGTCGCCCTGCCAGTCGATGTGGGCGGTGAACGTGTTTTCGCCCGGCGTGACCTTCGTCACGACCTGATCGCCGCCCTTCATGTGCCAGCGGTCATACGATTTGCCGCCGTAGGCGATCTTGCTGAAGCCGAGGAAGATACCGCGATGATGCGTGAAGTTGAAGCCCGCGCCTTTCGTGAGCCGCGTGGAACCATCGGCGCTGAAGACGTGCATGTAGGGCTTGTAGGTCTCGTGATGCCTCTCAGGCGTGCTGAGATCATTCGCCATCATGAGCTTTGCGACGACTTTATCGCCATTCGCGACGGCGACGTGGTCTTTATCCGCGACGGTGATGTCGAAGGCGAAAGCCGAGGAGGTGATCAGGAATAATAAGGAGAGGAATTTCATCAGGCACAAGCCAACGAAGGATGAATTGAATTCCTATCGTGTGCCTCTCTGAACGGCTAGATGAGATGCAGAAAAGACGCACAGGGTAATAAAAAGATGTGAAAGCTATAGGACTCGCGGGACAACCATTGATGCCTAACATCCCGTGCCCAACAGCCGCTGTGATGATCTTTTTTATGATTGAAAGACCACACAAAGCATGATGGATTAGTTTGTGGCAATAGAGTTAACAGAACTCAAAGCTTGCCTCGAGGCCGCATTCACTACGGTGGCTCATCAAAGGGAGTCGCTTGAACGGGATGCCTAATTCGAGGGCTTCGAAGGCCGCTTTTGTTCTTTAATGTAGGCGGCAAGATCCCAGGCCTCCTGATCGGTCAGCTCACCACCTGAGCCAAAAGGCATGTTAGCTTTGAGGAAGGCCGGGAGGTAGTCAGGTTTGCTATACATGCCCGCCTGCTGGTTGAAGGAATGATCACCCCAAAGGGCAGGACGGTAGTATGTGCCGCTTTCGTAGCGCCCCTGACCGTCGGCTCCATGGCAAAAAGCGCATTTTTGCAGGTAAATTTCGCCACCCCGGATTGGGGAGGTTTTTGTTGGCTGGGGCTCCGGGCATTCTGGAAAAGCACTGTTAGGCATGGCCAACTTCCGATCTTTGGCCTGACCATCCAGCCAACTCATGTAGCTAATCAGGGCATTCATGTCGGGGTTTAGCTTGTCGAGCGGGGAGCCGTTCATGCTCTTGGTGAAGCATTGATTGATTCGATCCATGAGTTGGCTCTTCACTGGATACTTGTTCTTTTCTCGCATGCCGACCCACCAGGAGGCCTTGGGATTGCCTCCAGCATCTAGGTGGCAGCTCTGGCAATGAAGCTTGGAACTTTTCAGAGTATCCGGAAGGGTTTCGTAGGTGTTGGTGGCGATCTGGTAACCACGCAGGATACTGGCCCAATCTGCAACGTCGTGGTCTTTGATGGGAGACTTGGGCGGATCAATGACTCCGGGGGCCTTCTGATCCGGCCGTGCCTGGGCGAGGGTAAAAGAGAAGTCACTGCTGACAAATTGATCCAACCTCACCGTCCGTGCCATGGCGTGGCAGCCCATGCACGAAGAAGAGTCCTGAATGAAGGTTTCCAAGGTCGTATTGCCGAGCAAGGCGGGCCGGACCTCGAAATCGGTGGGCGTGGCACCTTGACGATCAGGCGATAGCACGGGCCATTGCGTGCCAATTTGCTCGTAGTGCTGAAAGGCGGACGGCTCCAGGCCTGCGCGGACGATTTTGTTCATCGCGACGAGGTTATCTTGAGCTTCCTTTGTGCTTTCGCAGTCTGGATCGGCTCCGGGAATGGGCACCACACGGGTCACCTGATTGGGGACGCCATCGGGCGTCTGGATATTCACGGCACAGTCGGTGCAACGATCACTGTGAAAAGAGGCATTCGTTCCCTGCACATTGCGGACATGCTCAAAGGTGGACCAGATCCATTGCGGCGCACTTGGGGTCTTGTGCATGAGGTGAAATCCTACCAATCCGACTTTCACACGGCGTAGGCTGGAAGCACCGGAAGCCCGGCGATCTGGCACCATGGCATCGGTGCTGTAGAAATCATTTTCGTCAGGCCCCAAGACGCGCCAAGCGGCTTTGACGATGATCGAACCGGCGGGAGCCTGTAGGCTGGTGAGCTTCTCCTGGATCGCTGCGTCGTAGAGCTTGTTCTCCACGAGGTAATCGAAGAACACCCGGTTCAGGCGGATTTCGAAATACACCTGCTCTCCATGCTGATCTTTGAGCGATTTTGGCAGCACGCCATTGCTCACTGTAGGCTCATTGCTATCCAGCAGCACCTTGATGGCCGATTTTTCATCAGCGGCAGGTTGGGAAGTCCATTCAGGCTTCTCGCCGCTCTTCGAAAACACTTCGGAAGGTGCTGGCCAAGTTTCCCACACGCGTGGTCCTGAAGCTTGAAGCGGTTTATCTTTTGCAGGCACGCCTCTCTCTGCCGAGGCCGGCCAATTCAGTGCGATGAAATCCTGCCAGGAGAAGATGTCGCTGGCCTGCTGGATCACCGAGTAGTTTTCTTGTCGAAGCGCTCCCTCCACATCCTCAAAGGTCTCCCAGCTCAAACGCGGGGCCTTTAAAGTCACACCGCAAACGGCAGGCAGCTCAATGCTAGCCTCCTTCGCAGCACAGGGGACCACGCCCAAGAGAATGAATCCCAAACTCGAGGATACAAGGCAGGTGGAGTGAAAGTTCATGGGGTAAGGATTTCGCCATTATATAAACATGACGCCGATACCAACCAGAACAAAATCAGAACTCGGCCCCTCCGTAATAAACCAGGGTGTGACGAGCAATTATTCGAACGCGCAAAGAGTATGGAACACGTCCGCCTCCACGCTTTGGACTTTCAGTGCTTGAAACTCTGAACTTGAAATTCGAAGCTCAGATTGAAACGGATCACAAAAGACATTTTTGGGACAGTGGCTGGAAAAACGGTGGCTTTGCTGCCGCCTTCGTTATGTAGGCTGGGGTTCGGCTGCTGCGCAATGGGTTTCCCGAACGCTGAAAAAGATGATCCAATGGATGATGAGAATAAGGTTGGCCCTGCGTAGTTGTGTAGCACTTAACCTGCGTACCCATTTCTCGGTCGCTCAAAAGTAATTTCCTAGCATTGATGAAACTCCTCCTTCTCCCTCTACTCATCACAACCTCTGCTTGGTCTCAGGATGCCGCTTTGAAGGCGGGAGCTGCTGCGGTGGACATCACGCCGCAAGTTTTTCCGCTGAACATGCCCGGCGGCTTCAGCGCCAACATGGCTGAAAAGGCCCACGATCCGCTCTACTCGCGGGCGATGGTGCTTTCGGATGGTCAGACGACGCTGGCCATGGTCGTGGTGGATAACTTGGGCGTCGGTCCCGATGTGCTCGACGAAGTCAAAAGCATCGCCGCGAGCAAAACGGGCATTCTGGCCGAAAAGATGCTCATTTGCTCCACGCACACGCACAGCGGCTCCAGCCTCAACACTCGCACCGAGGCTGCTGCGGCCTACCGAAAGTTGTTTGTCGAAGGCGTGGCGGATTCCATCGTGCAGGCTCATGCTGCGCTGAAGCCCGCGAGTGTTGGCGCGGCGGCGCATCCGCTGCCAGATGAGGTTTTCAACCGCCGCTGGTATCTGAAGCCTGGCCAGATGCCGCTGAATCCGTTTGGAAAGTTCGACGCCGTGAAAATGAACCCCGGCACCAATCCCGACGTGCTCGACCATCCTGCTGGCCCCACCGATCCAGACATCACGGTCATCTCCGTGCAGGATACAAAACGCATGCAGATGGCCCTCTTCGCGAATTACTCCCTGCACTACGTCGGCGGAGCGCCCGTAGGCGAAGTTTCGGCGGATTACTACGGCGAGTATGCCCGGCTGATGCCCTCTCGCTTGCGAAGCAATAGCAAGGTGGTCGCCATGATGTCGAATGGCACCTCGGGTGACATCAACAACATCCCCTTCACCGTCACCCGCCCTCCACGCGAACCCTTTGAGCAGATCCGCATCGTCGCGCAGAAAGCCGCCGACGCGACGTGGTTCGCCCTGAAGAAGATCGACAAACATCGCGCCGATGCACCGCTCGGCATGCTGCAGCGGGAGGTGACCTTGAAGTATCGTCGCCCTTCCGAGGAAGAGGTGCAGGCCGCGAAGGTGGTGCGTGCAGTGAAGGACAAGGCGGAGATCGAGAAGCTGCCACGTCTGGCACAAAACTACGCCGGTAGCGTCATCAGCGCCGCCGAGCGGCCGGAAGAAAACATCACCGTGAAGATCCAGGCCATCCGCATCGGTGACATCGCCGTGTGCGCCATCCCTTTCGAGACCTTTGTCGAGATCGGCCTCGATCTGAAAAAGCGTAGCCCCCTGCCACAGACCATGGTCATCGGCCTCGCCAATGGCCGCCATGGCTACCTCCCGACGCCCGAGCAGCACCGCCTCGGCGGTTACGAAACCTGGATCGGCACCAACGTGGTCCAGGAAGACGCCAGCGTGATCCTCACCACGCAGCTCCTTGAGATGCTGGCGGAATTGAAGACGACCCACTGAGGCTTGACGGACAAGAGGCCGCGCTTCGTTAGAGTCGAATCAGTAAAAGTCCAGCTTTCGATCCAGCTGCGAGTTCGGGCCGCTATCTTCGTATTCACCTGTCATGAATCGTTTCATCTCTCTACTTTGGCTTACTCTCGCCGCTCCAAGCTTCGCTGAGGATTGGCCGCAGTTCATGTTCAACTCGGCGCACTCGGGGAATGCAGTTGATCGTGATTTGGACGTCAGCAATCTTGGCCTGCAAGGCGCGGTGGCGATGACGGATGGCATTTATACCTCGCCCGTTGTGGCAGGCGGCAAAGTGTATGTCGTCGATGGCTCGGGCTGCGCGGCATGATGAATCGAAGTCTTATTGTGCGCTTTGCTGAACGGCTAGATAAGATGCAGATAGACGCTATTCTTACCAGGCATCTTATCGATGAAGTGGAGGTGTTTGGGCAGAAAGAAGAGTGTGGAGGGCCTGAAGCAGCAAGAGAAAGCGTCGAGCACATCAGTCTAGCAGGTCGGCAATATAACGGCTGTTTTCGATAAGGGCCTGCTTCCTTTGTTCAGGTGTGAGCTGCTGCTCTTTCGCCGCAACACCAGCGCGTTTGAGGAAAACCTTCAGAGCTCGTTGCAACCGGCGTTCGGCTTCTTCGTCATCCAAGCAGAAGTTCCATTCTTCATCAGGCTCCTGACCATGGATGAAATTTCCCAGCACAACGAATAACTCCTCCCGGTTGAGAGTGTCATCCATTTCGGGCTGCCTGTCATCAATCTCCACGAGACGCGCGTCCAGCCAAGCTGCGGCTTCGGCGAGAGACGCGTTCTTTTGAAGTGGAACAACGGCCTGCCAAGGAGTCTCAGGAGCTGCTGGTACACCGCTGACAGAAGCATGAACCGCAGGTGCCTGCGTGCCGTGATCCCAGACTGGATGATGATAGGGACGTCCTTCATTGTAGCACCAGAAAGACGCATCAGACGGCAGCTCACTTCGCCTCCACATTTCTGAGGTATGATACAATGCATTGGCGTCATTGAAGTGCCCCCAGACGATTCCATCTCTGCATTCGATACCGGTCAGCTCACCGCGCTTTTTGTTTTTTACGACTTTCTCGATTAAAGACACCAAGGCCCGCGCCTGTTCCTCAGTCCTTCCAGTCAAGGGAATGCCCACCGAGCACCGGTCTTCGTCCCTCACATACCTCGGACCGCTATACTGCCGATAAAACTGAGCCACTTTGATCAATCCAGCATGGCTCATGAAGTCGCCGTTCACCCACTGCTCGACACGTTCACCACTTGTTGCATCCATCGTTGCGCCGAAGAATTTGTCTTGTGTTTCCCATTTTCCCGTCGTCGGAGACTTCTTCCAAGCCAGCGCGGTCAGTTCGGGCTCCGCATCTCCCTTGCTCCTGAACCAACCTTCCAGAAACAGATCGCAGTTCGGACAGTAGGCATGCTGAATGCCACAGTCATCATAGCCTTCCATATTGGAACGAAGGTTGGAATAAGAAAGGTTTGAGACCACTTCTGAGCATTTCATGCAATGGGTCATGATTACAGCGCCCCGAACGGATGCACGAAGATCTTTTTGATGGTTGAATTTAGCCACCAAAGCCGCCGGAGAGGCCGAGGCAGCAGCCTTCGGGACTGATGCCACGGGAGATGGTGGCAGAGGCGGGGGCCGGACCTTGCGTGGCGCTCCGATGCGCATCAGCAGCCACAGGAACAGCCCAATCCCGGAGATAACGAGCATGAACTTAACCGACGCTGCACCACCTTCAGGGATCGAACCTCCACGAATGATAGCGTTCTTGGGGGCATCTGGAGAATGGACAACGGGCACCGTTGTTTCAAGAACCCTCTCATCTGTGGTCACGGTATTGAAGTAGCTCTCCCTGACTGAGAACTCCCTTGTGATGGGCTGAACAGCATTTTCGGGGAGATAGCGCACTTGCAGCCAGTAGGTGGTTCCAGACCGCTTGCCGATGCGGGTATGAACTCTGGCATTAAGCAGATCTCCACGCACCTCAGCGCCCTTACTCTCCAGCAGCTTCCATGCTTCGCCTCGACCGTGTGCCACCCAAGCCAGCACCAGCCCCGCCACCACCAATGTTAGCCCGATTAGCCGCAAGTTTTCTCTCATTTTTGGTATAGCATTTAGTTATTAATTCATGTGGCAGGGCATCAAGAAAGTAGAATAAAAATGCCTGGCAGCTTATTCAGCTTATTGGTTTCAGAGTCAATCACGCCTAAGTCGCCCGTGTCAGAAAAAGCCAGTTCACGAAGGGAAGATCGGATGCCCATGGGTTGAAGGAGTCGAGAAAACGCAAAAGCTCAAGTTTTATAATGCCATGTATCTTTCGTAGATTGAGTTAGATGTGTTCCAGCTGCGAGTTCGGGCCGCTATCTTCGTATTCACCTGTCATGAATCGTTTCATCTCTCTACTTTGGCTTACTCTCGCCGCTCCGTGCTTCGCCGAAGATTGGCCGCAGTTCATGTTCAACTCGGCGCACTCGGGGAATGCGGCTGATCGTGATTTGGACGTCAGCAATCTTGGCCTGCAAGGCGCGGTGGCGATGACGGATGGTATTTATACCTCGCCCGTTGTGGCGGGTGGCAAAGTCTATGTTGTCGATGGCTCGGGCTGCGCGGCCTGTTTTGAAGCGGCGACGCTGAAGGAGATCTGGCGCTTCCAGAGCAAGGGCGGCAAGCAGAACGTGAACAACGTCAGCTCACCGGCCATTGTCGGGAAGTATCTGCACTTCGGCACCACGGCAGGCATTTATTATGTGTTGGACCGCACGACGGGAACGGTGGTGAAGGAGATCGACTGCCAGGAGCCAATCTTCAGCACGCCGGTCATTGGTAAGGATCGCGTCTATTTCGCCACGCTCGGCGCGCAGGTCTATGCGATTACGAATGACGGTGAGGTAAAATGGACATGGGATTTTGTGAAGGAGGTCGTCGGTTTCCAAGGAGATCGCTGGAGCGGCGAAGCCTGGGCCACCTTTTGCATGGATCGACTCAAGACGACGATGAAGCCCGGCACCCAACTCACGTCCAGTGATGGCCGCGTGAACTGGAAAGATCATTTCGTCTGCTCACGTGATATCTGCCTTATCAAAGGCAACACGGTGGTCATTCCCGCGGGTGGACGCACGCTCTTCATCGAAGACGCTGGCGATGCACCAAAACTCAAAGCCACTGGCGAGATTCCTGATTGGTCAGGCAAAGAGTTTCCTGCCACCTTTGGCCAAAGCGCGGATGACGACGGCAATGTCTATGTCCAATGGCACCGCCGCGACAATGCAGGACGTGTGGACATCATGCGACTCGAAGGCGACACGCTGAAAACCGGCGACTTCGTGCCCGGCACCGAGACGAACATCCGCATGGATGGTTTATTGAGCTTTTCTCCCATAGCGATTCGTGGGAAGGATGTGTTTCGCGTGAAGCCGGAGAGTGGACGGGGTTTGATCAGACATGACATGAGCACAAAGGAGGTGAAGACATTCAGTGATGCCGGAGCCATCGCGCCACCAGTGCTGACAAAGGAGTTTGTGATCTTTGGTGACCTAGCTGGCAGCT
>JAPLUM010000406.1 GCA_026397605.1 Verrucomicrobiota bacterium
CCTTCAAAATCTCCGCGTGGAAGTTGCCAACGAGCTGTTTGACGATGGGAATATCCTTCGTGATGAGCTGCTCCTGCAGATTGATCGTGTGCGTGCAGATGATGGCCTTCCGCTTTTGTTCCAGAGCAAAGGTGGCTGCTGGCAGCAAATAGGCCAGCGACTTACCGACTCCCGTCGCTGCCTCCACGATCAAGGCGCGATTTTTCTCCAAAGCGCCCGCCACCAATTCAGCCATGTGCTGCTGCTGCGAGCGATACTCGAACTGAGGCGATCCCGCCAGCTTTCCATCGTTGGAAAAAGCCAAATGCATCCGCTCCACAAGTGTGGGGCCACCGTGGCTAACTTCAGAGGGATCGAGGATGCTAATCATGAGCCGCTCACCATGTCGGGGCCGCGCTGAGGTGCAAAGGCGGAATGTATTTTCATTTTCTCACGATGGAGAGTGACGATCTGCCCTATTTTATCATTAGGGCTCTGGCAATTGCACGGCTTCACTCATCTCACGTTGATGGTAAAGTAGAGAGCGTAAACGACGATTTTCGATCTCTCGAGTCGCGGGGGATCTGTTTTCAATCTCTCGAAGATAGGTCTCAAGATTGAGCTCTGACCAGGGCGTCAGATGACGCAGACCTGTATGCGTAAACATCCATGTTGAGAAACTTTGCCATTCATCGCTTTCATTCTCGGGTGCCAGCTGCTGGAGCGCAGCCAGACCAGGATGATCCATCACTTCAATGGTGCCCTGCTGCGTCATTCGACGAGAGACGTAAGTCTCTGCGAGCTTTAAAAACCAAGCAGGTGCCGGCGTGCTAGGTTCTGGTGCAATGTCGTGGATGAGTGTGTTTCCACCACCAAGACCAAAGGCTACGCGTGTGCCATCATGATTCAGAGCCAATGCGGGCCCAAGATTTGGCAGTTCAAAGGGCTGTCCGAGCAGCGCACGAGCGGCCACATCTCCCACTACGACTTGATTGTTTGATGAACAGGCAAAACGCTTTCCGTCACCACTGAAGACGACGCAGTGTACCCGCTCGCCGAGTCGAAAAGCATCCGTCAGTGGTGTGAGCTTTCGTGCATCCCACACGGCAGCGGTGTGGTCTGTCGATCCAGTGATCAGTGACTGCCCATCTGGGCTAAAGGCGATGGAGGTGATGGCACTCTGGTGAAGTGGGGTAAAGACCCCGCGGGCATCCTCTTTATCTTGTATCAAGCGCACATGTCCGTTTCCCAAACCGAAGGCTATCGCACGTTTGCCAGCATGGATAGCAACGCAGGACAGACGCTCAGCCTTCATCTCATGCGGGGCGGCATCACCTGCCCACCAGACACGAGCCTGACATGACTGCTGTAAATCTGGAGAAGCTGTAGCCCAGATCACCGCCTGCCCATCGGGCGAAATAGCAGCAAGCGTCCAGGGCACCTCAGGAGCTGCTGGCACCCGAACCACAGGATTGCCGCCATCCTTCATGACCTCAATCAATGAGCCATCCGCCAGCGCCACATGAAATTTGCCGTCCTCTGATGGCACCACAGCAAGAGCTGGTTGTGCCCACTGGACACTACCGAGTAAGCTTGCCTTTCCTGCATCCCAGAGATTCGCCACGCCATCCTCATGGGTCTCCAGCAGACTTTTTCCATCACTAGAAAAGCATACAAACGCGCGGTCTTCTAATCCTGGCTGACGTGGTGGTTTATCCAGTCCAATGACTGCCCCGAACAGAGGATCTTGCGGCAGAAGTAATACTTCCAGTGAATTGCCGACTTCATGTCGCACAGCGATACAATTGCCCTGTGAGCTCATAGCAATAAACCTGGCCCTCTGAGGCTTCCTGACTGTTAACGCCCCATCCCCAGCCTTTCGCCACATACGCACCGACGCATCTGCATTGACGATGACGGCAGAGTCATTGCTGCTTGTCATCACTAGGCGCTTCACCGTCCCTGATGACTCGACTGGCACGTTGATTTGGACCCCTGATTTCACCTCGGTCCAACGCACCCGTAGATCTCTCGCTCCACCTGCCGTGAGTAGCATCGTCTGATTCTGCAAGCCACTGAGTGAGAGGGCAGTAACACCGCTTTCATGCAGACGTGTCACCGGCATAAGGGACTCTCCCTTGCCATTGCAGCAGGCCACATTCCCGAGCGCATCTCCGGCAGCAATAATCAGGGAGCTTGCCGTCGAACTCAGCGCTGTGATCTCAGCCGGTAACTTCAACAATAAGGAGCTTTCGCCTTCAGGCAAAACACCCATTTTACGGACCTCTCCAGTTTTACTTGCTGCGATCACGAGGCGATCTTTGGGTCCCATTTGCAGGGCTGTTACTTCACCTGTCACAGAACCAAGCCTCTGAGCAGGTTCATTTACAAGGCTGCTCAGATTCCATACAGAACCATCTGCACAGCCTATATGCGTCATTTCTGTCGATGTGGATGTCATGAGAGCGGTCACCGAAGATGGAGGTGACCATTTCCGCTCAAAAGATGGATCCTCTGATCGATATAAACACACGCTCGGCCCATCTTCGGCTACGGCCAATAGGTTCCCACTCTCAGCAAGAGCTATGGCTGTGACTCGTGATGAGAGTGGGATTTCTCGCCGCTGCCATTCTCCCTTCTGATGCCGGAATAAAATCAGATGCTGCCGCTTATTCTTTGGATCATTAAAAACGGATGCTAGGACATGCCCCCCATCCGACACAGCCCCTAGGCTTTCTATCACGTCACCCCAGGCTGGGTCGGCTAAAATGACCTTTTCGACGGGTTGTGGAGTATCATCCTGTATCAGCATCATCTGCAGATCTGCTGTAGCAGCCTTAAACTCCGGGTCCTGTCGCAAAGCCCGAGTCAGACAGGCGACCGCACTTTGGGCCTCACCAGCGTCTTTAAATTGCTGAGCAGCGGCAAAGTCACTGCGGCTGAGGGTATGTCGCAGCTCTAATTCACGAGCCTCCACCATCTTCTGGGTTTCCTCTGCATGAGTTCGGGCTTTTTGTTCCTTAAAGTACAAAATCGTGCTTACCGTAAAGCCCACTATGATCGCCAATAGCGCCACGGCGGCGCTGGCGACAAAGGGCAAATGCCGACGTGTGAACTTCTCCATCACATAAGTCCACGAGCGCACGCAGGCCAAAACAGGCTCATCACGCAAGTGCCGCTGCGCATCATCTGCAAAAGCAGCCACACTGGCATAGCGAAGTGTCGAATCCACATCGAGAGCCTTCATCACGATGGCATCAAGGTCCCGCTTCTCTGTCTTCGTCACCAATAGGCAATGCGGTAAAAGTGACGGTGCAGTGATGTGTTCAGCATGAAGTCGGTGCTTTGCCTCCACATTGGCGCGACGCTCAATTTGCAAGGGAGTGGAGCCCGTGATCAGTTCGTAGAGAACCACACCCAGAGCATAAAGATCCGATCTGGCATCTACATGATGAGCTCCCCAAGCGCTCTGTTCTGGACTCATGTATCCAGGCGTACCTACCGCCTGGTGGATGGAGGTCACCAGTCCTTCTTCTTCTGTTTCTGGCGTCTTTTCCAGCGCCTTTGCGATGCCAAAATCAATGATCTTCACCATCCGCTCAGCGCCACTGCTGGCTACTAAAATATTGGACGGCTTCAAGTCGCGATGCAGTACACCTTTTTCATGAGCGTGCTGCACAGCATGGCAGATGGCCATGAAAACTTCTAACCGCTCTTTTATGCCAAGTTTGTATCGTGCGCAGTAAGTGGTCACAGGCTCTCCGCGCACCAACTCCATGGCGAAGAATGGTTGACCTAATTTCGTCACACCCGAATCCCAAAACCGCGCAATCCCGGGATGTTCCATGCGTGCCAGGGTCTGCCGCTCTGCTTTAAATCTGGCCAACACATGAGAGGTGGCCACATTCGACTTCAATACTTTCACAGCGACCTCACGCCGTACGGGTTCCAATTGCTGAGCGCGATACACATTAGCAAAGCCTCCCTCCCCCAGCTTTTCCACCATCAAATACTGCTCAACTTGTGGCATTGAGTCAATGCTCGGTGCCGTCATGATCAGAGTCTCCTCTTCCATTTCCGACACAGACGGTTCATCCTCGTCCCCTCTTAGGTGCACACGCAAAGAGCAAGCAGGGCAATAGCTCAGCTCTCCACGCTGTTCCAGAGATGTGTGACAAATGGTACATTCAGCCATGAAGGTAGAATCAAAAGTTGGGCCTATTGATGGTCGTTAAGATTCATCAAACGAAACAAATTGTCCTTCTCTTCCTCTTCCTTAGCCGTAGTCAAGTCATGTTGCCAATCAGAAGCATCGAGTGGTTCCCAATACTGGCGCATAGATAATCCGATAAACAATGGGTCTTTACCTCTTTTCCACCGTGGCTGCCTTCTGAGGGATCGAGGATGCTAATCATGAGCCGCTCACCACGTCGGGGCAGCGCTCCGGTGCAAAGGCGGAATGCGTTTTATCCATTCATCACTCGGAAATCCAGACCGCCGTCCCAACAGGCACCAGATCAAAGACTCTGATCACATCGGCATTTTTTAGACGCACGCAACCGTGGCTCATGGCACGGCCGATCCGCGCCTCGTCGTTGGTGCCGTGGATGTAGATGTAGCGCTGAAAGGTGTTCTCGTTGTGCGCCTGCGTGCCACTTAGCCAGAGGATGCGGGTCAGTACCAGGTCGCTCTCTGTTTCCATGCCTGGTGTCCATTGGCCGACGGGTTGCCGCGATTTAAAAATGGTGCCGCTCGTGGCATCTGCCCCGTGTTTCTCCTGGACGATGAAGCTGCCTAAAGGCGTCCTATTGCTGCCAGGCTGTGTGCCAAGTCCGAACTTCGAGGTCGAGCAGGGTACATCCATCACCAACCGACGCCCATCCCAGAGGCGTAGGCTCTGGGTGCCGATGCTGACTTCGATTCGTGGATTGTGGAGACTCATAACCACGATCATAAATCGACTCAGCCGCACTTCCCAGTTCTTTGATTGTGAATCTGCCGGGCATGTCTTAGAAATGCGCTGTACCATGCCTCAAAGCCCAGCCTTCCTTTCCCCCAGCGTGCGCTTAGCAGGTCTGGCTGATGTTGTCCTGCTGCTATCTCTCACTGGCTCTTGGCTTGGGCTCCTCGGGCGCTGGCATTGGATTCTGGATCTCTTCAGCCACTTTCGCTGGCAGTATTTGCTGGTTTGTCTGCTCGCCGTCGCTTGGGCTTTCTGGAAGAAAAGAACGCTGGTGAAGCTGGCTGGTCTGACCACCCTCATGCTGAATGCTTGGCTGCTCGGGCAACCCAATTCAGGGAGCAAAGGCACTCTAGATCCCGACTTCAAGCTCCGTGTCGTCAGCCTGAATGTGCTGACCACCAATGAGGATCATGATGCCGTGATCGACTTCATCAACGCAGCCGATGCTGACCTTGTTTTCCTGATGGAGGTGGATGACGTCTGGCTCAGCGCTCTGA
The DNA here is from genome assembly GCA_026397605.1 of Verrucomicrobiota bacterium. Taxonomy (GTDB): domain Bacteria; phylum Verrucomicrobiota; class Verrucomicrobiia; order Verrucomicrobiales; family Verrucomicrobiaceae; genus Prosthecobacter. The sequence continues at coordinate 5,440 of JAPLUM010000406.1, forward strand.
AACCTTTGCAGAACACCCATCCTTACCGCTGGGAAAACAGTCGGCAGGACAACTTTGGACTGGCTCTGTATAGCAAGGTCTCTTTGCAGGAGATCACCTTGCTGGAGGCCGAACTCAAATCGTACGTGCCATCCATGCAGGTGCTCGTCAAACATGCCGGTCGCGAGTTCCGTCTGCTCGGCACCCATCCGCTGCCACCCATTAGCCAGTTTTATGCCACGAGTCGTGATCTTCAGCTCGCTGCGGTGGGTGATTGGGTGAGCGCCATCGAAGAGCCCATTCTGGTCATCGGTGATCTGAATGCGACGCCTTGGTCTCATGCCATGAGGAATCTCACTCGTAGCAGTGGATTGCGCCTAGCCGCGAATGCTTGGCAGCCCACTTGGCGAGTTCCCTCACCGCTTGCCATCCCGATTGATCATGCCTTGACGACGAAATCACTGGTCATCACCGAACGCCAAATAGGCCCTGATGTCGGTTCCGATCATCGACCCCAAATCATCGATCTTGGCTGGGCCAAATGAATCACGCTGCTAGGATCGCTGGGTCCCAGTCCTTCCAGACCGCGTCCAAGCCCTGAGCTTGCAGCATCGCTGCCACCTCAGCTGGTGTTCGCTCATCGGCAAT
>JAPLUM010000192.1 GCA_026397605.1 Verrucomicrobiota bacterium
GGCTATTGGGTAGCTTCGGATGACCCAATTCGCGGTTACCGAGAGTATTTCCGATGCATCAGTGCCGACGAGTTTCAGACTTTGACGGCTCACATACCCCGCGACTCTGAGGGGTTCCCCATCGTCACCCCTCCAGACGAGGTCACGTTGCAGGCAGCCCGCAGAATCCCGCGATCCCTATGATTACACCGCGCCTATCGAACGGCCCAACAAGGGCGAAACGGATTCAGACAACGGCTTTTATGGCAGCTGTCACACGATTGCTGGGCTGGAACTCCGGACTGAGGTCGCAGGCTTATCATCAGAGGAGCAGAGGGCAGCCGTAGATCGCCTGCGTGAGCCTATACACTTGCGCCTCTTGCACAACCTTGTTGAGGGGACATGCCTGTCCGTAGGATGAGCGTGGCCATAGCCCGCTCGTCTCTTGGCGGGTCGAAAACTCCCAGCGCAGACGATCTACCTCACGGCGTCATTCGCCGATCATGCACGCGCTCAACCTCGCCAGAGAGGAGCGGTCCCACTGGGACACGTTCATCCTACGGCAGAGCGGCTTCGTCACCTCATTTGAGCTGAGGTTTTGCAAGTGGCTCACTTTCTTCCAGATAACCGATACCCTAGCGGTTATGTTGCTGAGCACCGTGTCGGCTGCTTTTGTGGCAACTCCTTCTTTCCCTCCCGACTAACTTAGTGTTTTTCCTAGCAAAAGTTACTCCCGTTCGGTTACTCCCGACTAACTAGGCTTTTCTGGCCGGCAAAAAAATAAGCACTCTGAGCTACTTGCAAAACCCCTTCTGAACTTTGCTCCTTTGCAAGAGGCTCCTCTGATTTCATCTTTTTGACGCCAATCTTTTTGTCAGCCTGCTTGTCCCTTGAAGGTTACTCATCCTCCCACCATCAAACCGCCTTGAGTTCAGGTGCTCTGCGGCTAAATCGGGAGTCAACTGGCCACCCCCTTTGCCGCAGAGAAGCCAAGGAGCAGAGGTCGCAGAGGTAAAACACCAGTGTTTCTTAACCGCTAATGGAAACCCCATAAACGCTAATATCCAGAAGGTTTGATTCCTGCCTTCCTTCCTTCCTTCCTCATGATGACTGGATTGGGCTACTTCTGAGTTCTGCTATTAGCGGCCATCAGCGGCAATTAGCGGTTTAAAAAGTTTGGGTGGGTGCCTAAACACCCCAGATTTCACACCGCTAGAACTCAAGACGTCTCAGAGCACTCAAGTCTAAAATTAGCCACGCATTCCAATCCGTGCTGGTCGTGAAATCCGTGGTTAAAAACTCAGGCCGCTAGACCACGGATAACTCGAATGGACACGGATCAGACACTGGCAACTCAGAACTCCAAACCCTTACACCGCGAGAGATCCAGACACCGCAGAGCTAAAACACCAGAGTTTTAACCGCTAATGGGAAGCCAATAAACGCTAATAAACAGTCGGCTTGATTCCTGTCTAAAACAGATGCCAGAGAATCGCGATCGGAATCGGCAGATCAAAAAGTTCGAGGACCGGCTAGAGATGCTCCAAAAAAAGAATCGGTGACGGTGTAACAGTTCTCTCTGCGGGGATTATGCAGGGTTGGAAGAATGATCTTCCATGCATTCAATCCCCCTATGAAAAAACGTTTCTCTCTTCCGCTGCTTTGCTGTTTGGCCTTTGGCAGTTTTGGTTCTTCAGCTTTGGCCGCCTTTTCCGCAGGTGCTGACAACTTTGCGGATGCTCCGCTGATCACGACGCAGAATGATGTTTCAAACTTCACCAATATGCTCGGGGCTACGGAGGAGGTGGATGAGCCGAAACACCGTCCTGATTCAGCGCAAGGTGAAGGTCAGACCGTCTGGTGGAAATGGACTGCGCCTGAAAATGGATTCTGCACGGTGGATACATTGACGCCTGCCTCATTTAATAATCCACTGCTTGATACAGTGCTGAGTGTGTACACAGGCACAGCGCTGAACGCACTGACCCGAGTCGCGGCGAATGACGACCACGCGTCGTTCTATTTTTCCAACAACTACGCACAGTCAAAAGCCACGTTCTTTGCGACAGCGGGCGTGACTTACTACATGGCGGTGGATGGCCCTTATGATGGGGTCATTGTCCCAACCGGCTTTGGCACTGTTCTTCGACTGCGGCAAGTGCCTGCACGGGCTCTGACTCGGCGGGCACTTTGGGCTGTGGGATCTAGTATCAATGGAGTCGGAATGTTGACCATGACCACGACGGCCACGGGTGGCTACAGCGCTGTGTTTCAGCAAGGTGCCACGAAGTATGCCTTTACCGGCATCTTTGATCGTGATGGATATTCGGTGCGTTCGGTGATCCCTGCCAAAGTGACGGGTCAGCCGCAATTGCCTCCGATCACCCTGCGCATGGATGGAGCTGGAACTGGGCTTTTCAGCATCGAAACGAATTCGATCAACTATGGAGATCGGTTTCCCCGTCAGATCGTTTATGCAAAGACGACGGTGAATCCCCTGCTAGGCGTCTATAACCTTGGCGGGAACTTTGCGACGCAGGACCATCATGAGCGTGGTTGGGTTCAGGCCACTGTTAGTGCTACTGGAACCGTGGCCTGTGCAGGTAGGGCTCCCGATGGTCTGAGCTTCACCGCCAGCACCGCCATGTGTGAAGTCGCAGGCAGCACAGATGATTTTAAGCTGCCTGCCTTTACCCTAACGAGCAGCAATAAAGGCTACTTCTACTTTTCTGGGAATGCGACGCTGCTGACCTCGCCATCCAATGATCCAGAGATCAGCGCTGACTGCCAGTATCTGCGCCCGCAGGCACCAACGGCGGCATTTCATCCCACAGGATATGGCAGCAGTTTCACCCTGAAAGGCCGCCGCTATGTGAAGCCCGCGCTGAACAACCGCGTGATGAATTTTCTCCTCGGCACAAATCCAGGTTCAGGAGAGCTGCGCATCCGTGACTCCTTTGGTGAAATGGCAGGCCCGATCTCTGAACTCGTGAACTTCAATATCGCCAACAAATTTGTCTTCGCTACACC
>JAPLUM010000585.1 GCA_026397605.1 Verrucomicrobiota bacterium
ACCATCAGGACCAAAAGCAATCTGACCACCGTGATGATTGCAATACGGGAAGTCGATCTGCATGATGATCTTCACACTTTCTGGGTCCAAACGATCTGGATTGTTCTTAGAGACCGAGTATTCCGCGATCATTGTGGCACCATTGAACCAAAGGTCAGCGTAGGCGATGTAAACCTTGCCATTGCTCTTAAAGTCAGGATGAAAGGCCATGCTAAACATGCCCAGCTCAAGGAAGGATGAGATCGTTTTATCTTTTAGATCCAGGAATGGCTTCTTCATCTTCTTGCCGTCCTTGATGATCTGAATCACCCCTGGACGCTCCACCACGAAGACACGACCCGTGCCATCATTCGGTGCAGCCACACTGACGGGATCAACGAGGTCATCTGCCACCTTGACGAGTCTGATGGCCACATTACCTGGCAATTTGCCACCGGGTTGAGCGGGTTTGGTTTCAGCAGAACGCGCCCCTGTCAAAAGGGCGGTGAGGATCAGGGCAGTGAGGATGGGTTTCATGAGGTTGGGTCAAAAAGAGACGCACAAGAGTACGCTGAATTTACTCTAGCGATTTCAATAGCCTGATGACAAGCTCGAAATATCGCATCCCTCATTTACGCAAGATCCTCCATGAATGCTTCGCGGAAGCTCCATGGAGGATCGTGTGAATATGGTTCAGGAATCAGGCTTTAGTTACCCAGATTCTTCACGCCATTGACTCGGGAGTTTACCCGCAGACGCAGACCATTGAGTTGGATAAAGCCCGTAGCATCGTCCTGATTGTAGGCCTTTGTCGGATCGGCCTCCATGGTAGCGATGTGAGGATTGTACAGGCTGAACTGCGATTGGCGACCTGCCGCATGGATTCCGCCTTTGTAAAGCTTCACCCGCACCGTGCCGGAGACGTTCTTTTGGCTCTCCGTGACCAGGGACTGCAGTAGAAGACGCTCAGGCGCATACCAGAAGCCATTGTACACCAGCTTGGCATACTCAGGGATCAGGCCGTCACGCAGATGCATCACTTCACGGTCCATCGTCAGGGACTCGATCTGACGGTGCGCGAAGTGCAGGATCGCGCCACCAGGAGTCTCATAGACGCCACGGCTTTTCATGCCGACGAAGCGATTTTCCACCATGTCCACACGACCCACGCCGTGCTTACCACCGAGCTTATTCAGCGCCTTCATGACCTGAAGCGGATTCATCGGCTTGCTATTCACCGCCACGCAGTTGCCTTTTTCAAAGTCCAGCACCACATACTCGGCTTTATCTGGAGCATCTTCAGGGAAAACAGAAAGCGTGGTAAAATAGTCACGATACTTCACGTCACCGGCATTGAACCAAGGGTCCTCAAGGATACCGGCCTCGTAGCTGATGTGCAGGAGATTACGATCCATGGAAAAAGGCTTCTTTGTGCTGGCGTGCACAGGAATTTTCTTTTCATCGCAATAAGCAATCATTTCAGCACGACCAGGGAACTGGGCGCGGAAACGCTCATCGCGCCATGGGGCAATAATTTCCAGATCTGGTGCCAAAGCAGCGGTCGTGAGCTCAAAGCGCACTTGGTCATTGCCTTTACCTGTCGCACCATGGGCGATAGCGGTGGCACCTTCGGCCTTGGCGATCTCCACCATGCGTTTTGCGATCAATGGGCGAGCAATGCTGGTGCCAAGGAAGTATTGACCTTCATAGATCGCTCCCGCCTGCATCATGGGGAAGATGAAATCTTTGGCAAACTCCTCCTGAAGATCATCCACATAAATCTTTGAGGCACCGGTCTTTTTGGCCTTAGCATTGAGGCCTTTCAGCTCATCGTCCTGGCCGATATTGGCGCAAAAGGCGATCACCTCAGCGTTGTAGGTTTCTTTGATCCAGGAAAGGAGGACGGAGGTGTCGAGGCCGCCGGAATAGGCGAGGACGATTTTCTTATTCATAGGGGATTCAGTAATGGGAGGCGCGAGGATAAACAGAAGCCGCCATTTGTCGAATAAAGAGGTACTCTAAGCACGGCACCTTCATTTTAGGCTTTTCAAGTGAACCAGCATCAGGCTAGAATTCACTTATGTCCCAACCCACCTGGCATCTCATCAAAGCAGCGACCAACGAAGAATACGGCCCCCTTTCGCATGAAGCTCTACTCGGACTGGCCGCCGAGGCCAAAATCTCCTCCATGGACAAGCTCTCGAATGATGGTCGCCAGAACTGGCGCAGAGCTCCCATGGTGCGTGAGCTAAATATGGACTGGCTCATCCAGATGCCTGACCTCTACCTCTATGGTCCCACAAATGTCTCCACCATCCAGGAATTCCTAGCCACAGGCGACATTGATGAAAGCGTCATCATCATCAATTGCGTGGATGGCAGCGAGTCCCGCCTGCGTGACCTACCCTTCTTTAAAGTCAGCCCCCAACAGGTCCGCAGCGTCACCTCGACAAACATTGGCACCCAATGGCCCGACCTGAACAAAGGCAGTGGAGATGCCATGCTACAGCAGCGCGTCAAAATCCTGGAAAAACAGGTCATGGAATACCAGCGAACTCTGGATGAATGGCAGCGCGCCCACGCCATCCTCAAGCAGCAGTTCATCGAAGCCACGGGGCGCGAGCCACTTTAACCAAGGTTTAACAAGGAGTGATGCCTTCCAGGCATCACTTGCCGCGATCAATGTCACGTTTTAGCGAAAAGTAGAATGCCGCACCACAGATTCCTATCGCTATACCAGCCATGCCAATCAAATGCGCTGTGTCTTCATTGGCTAGTGTATGGATTCCTGAACCGCCCTTTCCTGGAGGAACCAGAAGCCCTCCCGAGACAAGCAATTCGCCACGACTAAACAAAAGAGCGACCCCGATCATCACAAAACAAAGCGCAATGATCAGGATTGAGATCGGATTGTTCTTCTTCTTTTTCATGGCGTTGAATAAACCGCCGAAATCTCTCTGAGGATCACTTCGACCTGACGATAATACGCATCCTCCTCCATCTCTGCACGCTTAGCCTTCAGGGCCTCTAGTTTCAGTTCCAAGGCATCACGCTTGCCTCGTTGAATATCCGTGAGTTTTTTTTCCTCTTCGCTGATCACAAGAGCGATCTGTGCGGAACGTTGGCCATCTTTGAGGTCTTGGGTTGCTGTGGTGAAGAGTTCCGATCTTGTGCCTACACCATCTCCATTGTCATCAATCAAAGCGTGCTCTGTGGCGATTCGTTCTTCAGTCTCGTAGAAGCTGGCGACTTGCTTGCTGGCATGGCGAAAGGCTTCGAATAGAGATACCTGCTGATCTTGATTCAAATCAGCCGCTAAATCACCAGCGATGGCTGGGGCAAAGAACTCACCGAAGCGGGCGTATTGAATCTCATCGGCACTCTTCGTGCCAGTCAAAAGGATGCGTCCTTTGCCAGCAAGAGGCTGAAGGAACCCGGCACTGCTCGATCCGCCATCAATGAAGATGAATTCACGCTTAATCGGCTGACACCAAACGCCGAGTTGCTTGGCAGTCACGTCAGGACCACGCAAATTAAACTTCACATCACGGTTATCAAAGGTTCCATGGCCAATAAGCACCAGCCAGAGTTGGCCGGTGGATTTCTTTGCGGCTTTTTTTAAGGCAGCCTCCAGGACCTCTGCATCATGCTCGTCTTTCCCGATGATCGTGACCGCGATGCTGGCTTTTTCACAGGCAGACCTCCAGGCAGTGACTTGTTTTTCAAAGACCTCGGCATACTCCGCCTGCCCAGGTGCCCCAGTCACGAGAATCACCTCCACATCCCGCACTGAGGCAAAACTAAAAGTCAGGCAAGTCATGAGGCTAAACCAAAGCGTCATCCGCAGCCCCCAGCTTTGGTGATTCAGATTTTTGGTTTTGTCTTTCTTCATCACGCCATTCCTCCTTTCCTTCTCAAATACCACTCGCCACCCAGCAAGCCTAAAACCAGAGCAAAGAACCAGGCACCGTGCCAGAAAGGTGTCGTGATAGTCTCTTCAATCGGCACTCGGATGTCCTTCAAGATGTCAGGCAATTTTGGCAGATCTGCTAAACTTAAAACACGACCACCGGATGCTTTTGCCACACGCTCAGCCCATTCATGCCCTGGCTTCAATGAGGCGAACTCGCGCGGATTAGGATCATGCACCCAGCCAGTGGTCTTGGTTTCAGAAAGCGGACTTGTCCTACCAACAACTGAATCCTGCACCACTGCTACGGCACGATAGATACCCGTATCTCTCGAATAAAACTCAGCTTCAAATAGCCCAGCTTCCTTCAGGCTCGGCTCGGCAAACAATTGACTCTTACTGCCACTAGGACCCATGACCTCAATCTTCACCACGGCATCATCCTTGACTAAAAAGGCCGCATCACGCACGCGCACCTCCAGCTTCATCCGCTCGCTATCTGGCACGGCGGTGAACTGAATTTTATCTGGCACATCGACAACAAGCCAACGCATGAGCTGACGCCAGATCTTGTCGAGATCTTGATGCGCTGCTTCGTCAACCATGCCCCAGCGCCATAAATCACCGATCATGACTGAGGCCACACGCCCTTCACCGAAACGCTGAGCAGCAATGGCAGGAAAAGTCGCAGCTTCACCACCGGACTTGATCGTGGCTAGCACACTGGCACCTGGCTTGATGGAAAAGGTCTGATTCACAGCAAAGAAGCCAGGCATCTCAATTAGACGCTTTTCATCTTCTTCACGACCGGCACGAACCCGTGTCCACGGCTCCAGCCAGCCTTCCCGAGTCAGATCAAACCGACCGTTTTCAATGGCAGGAGCCTGTGAGACACGATCCAAATAGACAGGCAACATGCGCCCCACTGGCGTGTGATCATAACCGCCTTGTTGATAACTCTCTTGTCCACCCAGCATCAGTAAAGCGCCACCGCGCTCGCTAACGAAGCGCTCGATGAGATTCATTTGTTCCTGAGTAAAGAACGCTGCCTCGATGTCATCTAAAATGATCGCGCGATATTCCCCCATCAATTCTTCCACTGCGTTTGGAAATCCAGCACTGAGCTCCTTGGCAGGGCTACACCTTGATCCCCGAAGCCACGGAAGAGTGGATTGCTCGTTTCTCCGGTTCGGCCACGCCATTCAAATTTGGGTTCGCGCTTGGCAATGCGGATGAGTGAAGGGATTTGGATTTCAGGATCGCCCTCCAAAGCACGCCGCATGAATTTGTATTCCCAGTTGGGTCTGCCATAGAAATACAGCTCTCGTTTAGGCCCCGCACCACGATCAACGGCAATGTAGCGTTCATTGTTAGCCAGCGTGATCTCTGGAGAACTGCCCTGTAGAGTGAGCCTATAAAATGAAACGCCAGGTTTGGTCGTGGGCACTTTAAGTCGCACCACCTGAGCCGCATTATCTTTCGCGAGCTTTAACTTTTCTGTGGTGACAACCTTGCCTGCCTCATCCAGCACACTCACAGTGACTTCTTTGTCAACATTCCCCGTTCCTGCAATGCTTGCCGTGATTGTCACCGGCGTATCTTCAAACGAGGTCTGCGTGACGGAATGCTCCACGATACGCAGGTCGGGCTTAGGTGCATCCTTGCCGACTAACACTGGAAAGACAGGCACGCCACTCGCCTTAGAATCTGTGAGACTAGGCAGATCAGTTGGATTACCGTCAGTGATCAGCACCACGGCCGCTGTGCGACTTCCAACGCCGCTGCTGCTCAGGGTTTGAAGGGCACGCTCCAGCTCTGACTTGCCGCCAGCGAAATCCAGCTTGGAAAATTCGGGCACGCTTTGCAGACGAGCATCCACCATCTGAGTCTTCACACGGAACATGCGCCCCAGATCCTCCAGCCATGAGGGCATAGACTTAGCATCTTTGCCGAGAGCTTCGCGCATGGCATCTGCCCTGCTAGGGCCACCGACTGTTTCAGCGATCTTTAAAGACGCGCTGTTATCCGCTACGATCACGACTGCGTTCTCTCCCGCCTTGGGCTGCTTCTGCGACCACACGGGGTCAGTGAGGCAGAAAACCAGCAGCCCCAATGCGCTCAACTTGGAACCTATGGCGGCCCATTTGGTGAGCCCACGAAGTGGTGATTTGCGATATCCCCAAAGCAGCACCACCACCGCCACCGCGATGATTGCGGCGACGATCCAGAGGCGCTCAGGATGTTGCAGGGTGAGGGTCATGAATGATTAATTCCCATTCCCAAGCTCCTTGTAATAACGTTTCACCAACTCGCGGAAGGCGGGAGGCACGGGGTCACGGTCCACGGGGACCATAGGGTTTTTTGTGTCGCGTTTGGCGAGTTCTTCCACCACGCGATCACGAAGTTCGACGAGCGGATTCAAGATGCGCATCTGGAGGTGATCGACCTGTGGTGCTGCATCATTGCGCTCGTGATCGATGCGCATGGTGCGTGCGTTATCCAGCACCTTGGCTGCTTCGTTGCGTAACTCGGGTTGATTCAAGAGTTCTTCGACATTGCGCAAACGATCGGTCCACTGGTCGTAACCTTGGCCAGTGAAAGGTCGGTCATTCGCGACTTCAGCGCCTTGGTCGAAGAAGAAGTCACCGCCTTCATTGCCGCCACCTCCACTAGCCGAGCTACGGCCTTCTCGACCACCAGACGACTTGGGGGAAGGATTGGTAGCGAGCTGCATTGATCCCTCTTTTGGTGATGCAGAGGAAGATTGACTACCCTGCCCTGTTTCACCGGATTTTTCACCGACACCTTGTTTACCCCCGGCCCCCTCTTTGCCTTCGCCCTGCGCCGTTTGGGGAGATTCTCCGGGCTGAGCGCCTTTTGCCTCACCGGGTGACTCACCAGGCTTCTGCCCTTTTTGACCACCTTGACCTTGCTGATTTGCATCTACCTTTGCTTGTTGATCGCCGGGCTCTTTCCCTTGGCTTGGAGATTGTCCGGGCTCATTGCCAGCCATCTGCGCAGGCTCTTTTCTCTCGCCTTTCTGGCCTTGTTCCGAAGGCTGACCTGATGGCGAACCTTTCTCTCTAGGTTCCTTCCCAGCCGTTTCAGCAGGCTTGTCTCCAGGCTGCTTCCCTGCGGCTTTTGATTCACCTTTGGAATCTTCCGATGGCTTACCCCCCTTCTCAGGCGTGTTGGCCGAGGCTTGGGCTTTCGCATCACCTTCAGCCTTCTCGGCGTCTTGCTTGTCTTGACCAGCCTGGCTGGATTGACCTTCTTCTCCCGCTTCTTTGATCAACTTGTCCAATTCCGTCCGCGCCATCCGCAGTGCTTCCGTCTCGCTGCCGAGCACACTTTCCGCAGCCTTCTCCACACCTTTTTGGAGTTGCTCAACCAGCGTATTGGCTTTGCGCTCCGCATCCTGAGCTTCCGCGCGCTCACCATAGCGTGATTGAGTGCGCGCTTCGTCTAGGTGTTCTTCAAGGCCACCTGTCTTGGCTTCACGCACGGCTTCATAAAGACGACGATGCAAAAGGGGATTGTTGCCCTCGGCCTGCTCGCTCACGCGCTTCATGTTTTCGAGCAACTGGGTTACCTTTTCTTGTTGCTCCTGGATCTGTCGGGATGCGTCTCCACCTTGCAGCATCTTCTCCAAGTCAGCGCTGGTATCACTCTTATTGGCATCTGGTGTTTTTTGATTCTCCAGAGACTCGGCTATCTGTTTTTGCTTTTCAGCGACTTCCCGAGCCTGCTGACGCATCTGTTTCATTTCATCGCTAAATCGTTTGGCTGTCTTCTCTTTAAAATCTTCCTGCATCTTTTCCAAGTCACGTTGGGCTCGAGTGGCTGAGTTGGCGGCTTCAGTCAGTTGCTGCTTTTTCAGCTTCTCTGCCGCGTCATTCACCTGCTCACGCGTTTGTTCGAGCTGCGCTTTGGCTTCGGCCATGTTGGCTGTGTTTTCAGGTTTCTCCATGCGCTCTTTGAGATCATCCAGATCAGCCAGCAATTGTTTCTGCTCTTCCTCCAGACGTTTAAGCTGATTGTTGAGCTCGTCCTTTTCCTGCTCTGTCTTGGCCTTATCGAGCTGCTTTTGCAGTTCCTTGATCTTCTCCGCGAGAGCTTCCTGACGACGAGCCAGTTCCTTTAGCCGATTAAGCACTTGTAGATTTTCTTGTTGTTCCGCGGTCTGTTCTTCACTGGCTTGCTTCTCTTCTTCGTAGCGCTTTTCTTCCTGCTTCAGCTCCAGATTCATGACCTGATTCTGCATCTTTTTATCCTGATCACTGGGAGGTGATTTCGACTTTGATTTCACGACCTGATGTTCACGACTTTGAGCCTGATGCAGCCACTCCAATGCGCTCTGCTCAAAAGTTAAAGCTTGATTCAACGACGCACGCTTCTTCTGATCAGCCGCTTGCTCCAGGGGATCAAGCGCGTCCTTCATGCTCTTCCAAGCTAAGCTGAGTGTGTTCTTGAGTTGTGAGTCTTCGACTTCTTCCATGACCTCTTTCGTTTGCTCCAAATTGATGGCCTGAGACTCTCTGACAACGGTGACATCCGGGGCTGCGGCCTCCATTGTTTTTCCGGCATTGGTGTCACGCACGATCCGCCAGGTGGCATTGACCACCTGCTTTTGCAGTTCCACCAATTTATCTAGGGTGGTCTTTTTTTCAGGCTTACCAGGCGGTGCTTCGCCCTCGCGGAAGATGTCTTCAAACTCGCGCACCTCAGCAAAGAACATGTCGCTCATCGCACGACGCACCTCGCCTTTAGGGCCGGTGTCCTCTGCCCAAAAATGATAACTCACCAGCTGGCGCGGCTCTGCATCTTCCGTTTCTAAGGTTAGCATTTCTTTGACTGCTTGGGGTTTAGCAGGCGCTGTGATGCCATGCTTAAAGATGACCTCTTTGATTTTGCCTCCAATGCTGAAGCTGGCACCACTCTTGAGCACGCCTAGATCATCGGAGACCTTGGCCTCCACGGACATCTCCTGAATTTTTGAAACCTGCACATCGCGTTTTGGAAAGACGACTTCGATCTTAGCCAACTGATTCGACTGTACTGTCACACTGATCCAAGGTGGGTTTTTATTGGCCCGCTCTTTTTCATCGACGAGATGCACACGCCATTTCTTTGTCTTCTCAGCTTTCATCGACGCGGTTAGTAGCGTTGGATCTTTGGCAGAGGGCACTAGCTTGATGACCGTCTTATCTTCACCAAACAGCTCGGCTTCTTTCACTGGCTTGTTGATCTTCAAACTGAAATCCACCGTACTGTCTTCCATTGCCGTGATTTTCATCGTGTTCTTGATCTCTTTAGACGGCAGCTTGGTATAGGCTGGTGGCGTGATCTTAACATCCACCTGTTCCAGCTTGGGATAAACAAAAGTCGTGATGGTGTGCTGCTTCGATTTGCCATCGCCAAACTCGACATGATAGCGCGCGTCTTTGTCCACCTTCGCGATCATCCCACCGAAGACTTGTTCGTCCACCGTCAGCCGCATGGGGATCCGATCCCGCTCTTTGCCATCGAGTTCTGAAATGATGAGCGTGGCGTCAGCAGGCACCTCTTTGGCAAAAGCGGCCTCGACAACGAGTCGTGATCCACGCTCGATCTCGGTGTCCCCAGGCGTGAGTGTGGCGGAAAGTTGGGGGGAGTTGGGATGGGCCGCAGCGACTTGTGCAGTTGAGAGAGAACGATGATAACTAATAATTGAGTGTTCAGCAAATTTGAAACTGAATACCAGCATCATGAAACTTATGATGAGGAAAGGCGTCGCCCATACTTTTTCATGCCAGCCAAGAAGTTGTTTTTTCCAATCTTTCGTAGCAGAATAGTCTGTGAACTGCGAGATAACACGATAATCAAGAAACGAAGGCTCAGTTTTGTGTAACAACTCAGTCGCGGTGATAGCAAGACCTTTGAGATTTGAATCTCTAGACTCAAGGCTGCGTGCTATTTCCAAACTGTTGACGTTTCGACGGAACAGCAACCATGACAAAACAACAATGACCAAAAAAGAGATTATCACCGTTGGCATCAGCTGAGATTGCTGAGCCTTGGGAAGCCAATCAGGATTTATTGCTAGAACCAGCAATGAAGCACTCAGGATCAAGTAGCAGAGTATGGCAAAACGCTGCTGCCAGACTTTACGCATAGCCTCATTAAGCGAACGGAACTTTTCTTTGAGGATTTCGGCTTCGATCATGGTGATGAATACGCGGGTTGAAGTGTTCCCTGTCTGATTCTTCCAGCCAGCCAAGTTTCCCAAGCAAGAATGGCGAGTAAAAGACCAAGCAGCCAGATCCACGCACGCTGCTGGGCCTCGTGCTCGGTGATAGCGAGTCGTTCTTTGTCCTCGGCTTTGAGGCTGGCGGTGACATCTATTTTGTTCTCCTCGATTCTCACGCCGAGTTCACGAAGCTTGGCGATGCCCATTGGCGTGATTCGGCCCTCTTCTGGGGCGAGGTTCACGGCCAGCTGGCGATCTTTGTTAATCGTGTACACCCCTGGCAACTCAGCGCGGATGATGTCGCCGGGTTTAGGAGTGATCGTTTGTCCGTCAGGAGTCACAATCGTTATCGGAGAGGGACGGCTGGAAGCCGTCACTCCTTGGTGAAGCACATCTCCCACCAACAACGACGCGGCCTGTTCGTTGCGAAAGCCAGCGGCCTCGATCCAGCCGTAGAGCAGCGGGACAAACTTCGTGCTGAGTGCAAGTTGACTATCCGCAGGATGCCAGCCGCTAGTGAGCAACACGATCCGGCCTTTGCCCAAAGAGCGTGCAAGGATCGCTGGATCACCCTGGTCAAAGCGTGCGAGGATCTCTAGCGGACTGTCTTTGGGCAGGGTAAGCTTTCGGTGTTCCCAAAAATGCAGCTTCGTGAAGTCACGCAGACGCTCATCAGCGAAGGGACGCATGAGCGGGTGGGTGGTCTGCACATCGGAGAGCATCTGGTAGTCTTCGGTGGATTCATTGGGTCGACTAAAGCCTAGACTCCAACTCGTGGCAGCGATACCGGTGAGCGATTCTAGGTCTTGGGGAGTCGTGGATTCGGTGACCACTCTCACAACCAAGCCACCGTTTTCGGACAAAGCGCGCACGCTTTTTATCAAAGGAGCGCTGAGTCGCGCGCCAGAGATGAAGACAAGCTCCGTATCCGTAGGAATGCTCGCAGCACTCTCCGGCACGATGGTCAACACGGGCAGAAGGCTAGGCGTCGGCTGCAAGGCACGGCTAAGATAAAAGAGCGGCGAGGCGGCTTCGCTGCGGGACTTCTCATCACCGATGAAGACGATCTTGACCGCCTTTGGCGGCGAGGGAGCGATGTAGATTCGATTATCGAAGTCCCAGTCATCACCGGCGAGCGTGAGCATGCCAGCAGTTCCAGGAAGGCTGAGAACGCGACTGGCTCCAGGTGGCAAATAACCAGTGATTGGTGCTTCGGTCCCCTTGTCCCAAGTGAGTTTGAAGTCGCCAGCTCTCGAATCGCGGGTATTGCTGAGACGAACGCGGGTCGTGGGAGCATCGTTTTGACCAGGCACACTTTCCTCCGTGTTGGCCGCAAGACTTAGAGTGAAGTTGTCAGAGTTCAGGGCATCCACGCGCACCATCTCAACGGCGATGTTTTCCGGCCAGACGATACCACGCAAGGCATCGAGGCGCGAGCCTTCCTGGAAATCGGTAATGACGACGATTCGTTTCTTTAGCCCACTCATTCCTTGTGCGCCGCTAAACCAACCTGCGGCATCCACGAGCGCCTTTCCTAGATCGGTTGATGCCCAGCCGGGCTTCAGAGCCGTGAACTGCGGCTTCAAAGTAGCGAGACGAGTGCTGGCGGAGGTCTTGTCCTGATCGAAGGACCAGAGCATCGTCGTTTCGCGATCCATGGTCGCTACGGCGAGACGATCTGTGAGAGCGATCTTCTCAAGATGCGTTGTCGCGGCCGTGATAGCTTGTTTCCAAAGATCACCGCGTTGCATGGATGCGCTGCGATCCAGCAGCAGCACCGTGGCTTGATTCTGCAAGACAGCGTCTGCATTTTCCGAGCGCCAAAGAGGCCGTGCAAACATGAGTGCCAGCAGCAGCAGCGCAAGACAGCGCAGCAATAGCAGCAGCCAGTTTTCCAAGCGACGCTTGCTCACCGGCATGGGTGGCTGGGCATCCAAAAACATCAGCGAACTGAACTCCACCCGGTCCTGCGGCGGCCGCCGACGCAGATGCATCAGGATCGGCCCGATGATGGCCGCACCGCCGAGGAGATAGAGTGGGAAGAGCCAGGTCACTGTATTTATGATTGATGATTTATGACTCTTGATTTAGCAAAGCGATGTCTAGTGACGCATGAACATTGATCAGGCGGCAGCAGAGTGGTCCGCACAGTCCTCTGTGCGGCGATCGTCACCCGGCCTTCGATTCCGCACAGGGGATTGTGCGGAACACTTTGATTGGGCCAGGTCATCGGCGAGCGACGCCTCCTTTCTTTCTGAGGCGGGCAGAGAGGAAGTCGAAGAGGACGTGCTCGATGGGTGTGTCGGTCGGGGTCCAGTGATACTCGATGCCTTGGCGCTCGCAGGCTCGGCGGATGAAGTCGCGGTGGACGTACAGGCGATTCAAATAGACCTCGCGGGCGGAGGAGGGGTCGATGAAGCGCTCGGCACCCGTTTCGGCATCGCGGAAGTGTGCGGCTTTGTCGAAGCTGAAGTCGATCTCGGCGCGATCCATGACGTGGAAGAGCACCACGTCGTGGCCCATGGCACCCAGCAGACCGAGCTGGCGCTCCAGTTTCTCCACAGGCGCGAGCAGATCCGAGACGAGACAAATCAGGCCGCGCTTACGGACCAGATCGGCGAGCTGGCTAACGCTGAGATCAAGCGATGTGGCACCCGCAGGCGCTGGCTTTTCCAACTCCAACATAAGCCGCCGAAGATGACCGGGGCGATTCCGCGCTGGGATGTGCTCCTGCAACGTCTGGCCAAAGGTCGTCACACCTACGGCATCGCCCTGCTGCATGAGAAAGAGGGCCATGGTGGCGGCAAGCGTAGCCGCGTAATCCGCCTTCGTCATCGGCCCAGAACCAAAGCTCATTGAGCGGCTGTGATCCACTACCAGCTGGCAGCGTAGATTTGTTTCGTCCTCGAATTTCTTGATGAAGGTGCGGTCACTGCGCGCCAATACCTTCCAGTCAATGTAGCTCGGGTCATCGCCCTGGACGTAAGCCCGGTATTCGGAGAACTCGACGGAGAAGCCATGATATGGGCTACGGTGCATGCCTTTCCAGAGACCCTCGACGATGACCTTTGCGCGCAGCTCTAGGGATTTAATCCGGCTGAGCGCGGAGGTGTCGATGGAGAATGACGAATGAGTAAGCACGAATGACGAAAGAATGACGAATGAGTAAGCAGAAATCAGATGTCTAGCGGATGGACGGACTCGTCTTCGTCCGGAGTATTGACAAGGTCGTTGATAAAGTCAGAGAAGGACGGAGCGACTCGGATGAGGTGATTGGATGTAATAGGATTCACATCCTCGAGTTCGTGATCCCAGAAGTGGATACTGCCAGTATCGGAAGGGCTCAACCTCAGCAAAAAGTAATTTCCGCCATTGCTGAAGGCTATTGGTAGATAACCTGAAGAAAGTGAATCGAATTCCGAAATGGCGTGACCCAACCTCATCCATTCATCAGCATGGTTGAGGCCATAGACCACGGCCACAAAGTCGCCGTTCTCGGGCCAGAGACAAAGATTTGGAAATGGCATACCTCCATTCACCTTCAGAATAAAATCTCGGTAATCACCCGGCAGGGCCAGTCCATGCGCTGCTTCAAACCATGCAAGCTCCTCCCTGGTGGGAAGAGGAGTTTCTTCACCACCATCAAACTTCACTGATTGGTGCATCTTGTTCACTTCACTAGAATCAAAGGGTTCCTCATTCGTGCTTACTCATTCGTCATTTCCCTCCAAGGCTTTCAATCAGCCGCCCGATCACCTTCGCCACCGTCACTCCTTCAGCCTCCGCTCGGTAGTTAATCAAAATACGGTGTCTCAGGACCGGCAGCGCCAAAGCTCGGATGTCATCAAGAGTGACATGTGAGCGGGCTTGGATGAGGACTCTTGTCTTGGCTCCGAGGACGAGGTTTTGGCTGGCGCGTGTGCCGGCTCCCCAGCTGACCCATTCGTTGACGAAGTCGGGGGTGCCGGGGCGGTTGGGGCGGGAGCTGGCGGCGAGTTTCACGGCGTAGCGGGCGACGTCTTCGGCGATGGGCACCTTCTTCACGACCTGCTGGAAGGCCAGGAGTTGATCGCCAGTGAAGAGGCGCTGGACGGGGTCTTTGTGACCGCTGGTGGTGCGGGTGACGACGGCGACTTCTTCGTCCTCGCTGAGATAATCGATGACGATGTTCAGCATGAAGCGGTCGAGCTGCGCCTCGGGCAGCGGGTAAGTACCTTCCATCTCGATAGGGTTCTGCGTGGCAAGCACGAAGAAGGGCTCGGGGAGATGCATGGTGTTTCCGGCGACGGTGACCTGATGCTCTTGCATGGCTTCCAGAAGAGAGGCCTGGGTCTTTGGCGGCGTACGGTTGATCTCATCGGCGAGAATCATGTGGGCAAAGATGGGGCCTTTATTAAACACCATGCGGCGCCCCTGTTCGGTGTCTTCCAGGATCTCCGTGCCGGTGATGTCAGAGGGCATCAGGTCGGGCGTAAATTGGATGCGGTTGAAGCTGAGATCGAACACATCAGCCACGGTTTTCACTAGCAGCGTCTTCGCCAAACCAGGCGCGCCGGTGATGAGGCAATGCCCGCCAGCGAGCAGTGCAATGAGCATTTGATCAATGACCTCAAGCTGTCCGACAATGACCTTGCTGACTTCGGAGGTCATCTTGGCCCGGATACCTGCGATCATCTCGACGATCTCTTTATCGGTCAATACAGCGGTGGGAGGAGAAAAGTCGGTAGAGTCAGACATAGGCACTGTTTATCAAACAGCGCCAGTTGTGCCAAGCTATCATCTACCTCGGCAGCAAATGAATTAAACGAAAGAACGCTCGACAGCCTCAGCCACCCTCATCCCATCAGCAGCAGCAGAGATGATGCCCCCCGCATAACCAGCGCCCTCACCGGCTGGGTAGAAGTTTTTAATGGTGGTGCAGAGAAGTGTATCCGCATGCCGAGGAATACGCGCAGGGGAAGAACTGCGCGTCTCGGCTCCGGTGAGAATGGCGTCTTCGAGATGGTAACCAGGGAGCTTTTTAGCGATCTCTGGCACAGCTAGCTTAATGGTGCTGATGACATACTCAGGCAGGCATTCGCGTAGATCTGTCCAGACAACACCAGGCTCATAGCTGGGCTTCACCGTCCCCTGCCCTGTGCTCGATCGACCTGCCATGAAGTCGCCTAAAAGCTGGGCTGGCGCGTGGTAATTGCTACCTCCGAGACGATAGGCGGCGCGTTCGATCTCACGCTGAAACTCGATGCCTGCAAGCGGATGCTGTTCGCCATAATCCTTGGGCGTGATGTCCACCATGAAGCCACTGTTGGCGTTGGCTTCATCCCGGGCAAAGCTGCTCATGCCATTGGTCAGACCATTCGGGCAGTGTTAGACGAATTTATACGGAGCAGATCCTAGCCGAGCATGACCTGCCCATTTGCCATAGAGCATCTGGTCCACGAGGCGCTGCGGATGCTCGATACGGACGCCGACGGAGAAAGGTTTGGCCTCAAAAGGCACGCCATTCCGATGCAGCATCTCAAAGGTATCTCGGCTGCTGTGACCGATGGCAAAGATGATCGGGGCGCCCTCAATGACACTGCCATCTGCCAGCATCACCGCGCGCATGGTTTGATCCTCGATCACGACATCACTCACCCGCGAACCAAAGCGCACCTCGCCCCCTAAGGAGATGATCTCCTCACGAAGATGACGCACCACTTTGATCAATCGGTCCGTGCCGATGTGTGGTCGCGCCTTGATCAAGATGTCTTCTGGTGCGCCTGCCGCGACCATCTCTTTTAAAAGCCACGGGATGCGGTGCTCACGATCACGAATTTGCGTGTAGAGCTTGCCATCAGAAAAGGTGCCTGCACCGCCCTCACCATATTGCACGTTGGATTCAGGATTAAAGTCCCAGCCTCGACGCCAAAAGCCAGTCACGTCGCGTGCACGATCTCCAGCTGCTTTGCCGCGCTCCAGCAGGATCGGCTTCCGCCCGGCACGAGCTAAAAGTAAGCCCGCAAAAAGCCCACAAGGGCCCGAACCAACGATCACGGGACGATTAGAAACAATATGCTCACCACGCGGAGCCATCTGACGATAAGTTTCATCTGGCGCAGCACAGGTCTGTGTGTCTTTGGACAAAGCTTTCAGCACCCGTGGCTCATGGTCCACCTCAGCTAACAGGGTGTAGCTGAAATTGACGTGCTGACGGCGAGCATCAATGGCGCGCTGTTTGATGGTAAAGCCACGCAAGGCAGCATCTGGAATGCCTAAACGCTTCAGTAGAGCCGGACGCAGATCGGTGTCAGCGTGTTCGACAGGAAGAGTGAGTTGGGAAATTTGCAGCATAACTCAACCCACTTCAGCCCTCCGGGCTTTCTGGTGAATAGGAACCACCGTAACCTGGACGATAAAGCGTCAAGCCCATCATGTTTGCCATGGCATCAAAGTGCTTATCGCGCGCATAAACGCGGATTTCTCGGCGTAGGGCCACCGTTGCAATCAGGATGTCATTCCACGGCGCAGAGATTCCGTTGTCCCTTAAAAACCAAGCAAAAGAGATCGCCTTATCCCAGTCCTTAGCATCCGCTTGAATGTGAGGAATGATCGCAAAATAGTCCGCCATCCGTTTTCTCTCTTCTTTGCGGGCACCACCTAGCACCTCCAGAAGAACTGGGCTCGTCGTCGCAGCTTCATATTCTTCGAGGAGTGCTTCAAGAGCAACTTTAGCTCCGAGATCGCCATCTCGACGAGAGGCTTCGATCCAGATGGAGGAATCAACAAGTACCATGCGAGGGTGAATTCTAGATGTCTTGTTTTTCAACTTCCTCGTTTAAAACAGGGTAATCAAAAGCACCCTGCCGGAGCAATTTACCAAATTCTTTGGCTTTTTGCCGCTTCACAAACTCGGTGACGGCACGGGCTACAGCAGGACTCTTTTTGGACTCCCCCATCATTCCGACCAAATCATCTAAAACGCTTTCTTCAATATCGACTGTGATTCTCATGGGATTAAAATGAATCATCCAGCATCTAAATCAAGTAATATTTTCATCTTTTAACAACATATCAACCAAACAAAAGTCTCCCAAAGATGATTGCCGCGACCATTCCGATGAAATCTGCGGTCAATCCTGCCATTAAAGCGTGTCGGAAACGGCGGATGCCGACGCTTCCGAAATAGACGGTCAGCACATAAAAAGTCGTCTCCGTG
>JAPLUM010000230.1 GCA_026397605.1 Verrucomicrobiota bacterium
GTTGCGGTTTTATTGGCGGCGGCTGGGGTGGTGAGGATCGCCGAGAAAAAGAAAAGCGAAAATGTGCGGTTGCTGGAGTGACTGTGCGGCATAGGTTGGTGGGTGTGAAAAATGAAATGACTGAGATGCTCAAAAAGCGAGTGGGAGGAAGTCTGACTCGTATCCCGCCGCTACAGCGGTTGGAAATGTTGCGTCGCAATGCACAACTGCTCCGCCACGGCCAGTGGCTACCACCTCAAGACGATGGAACCCTCGTTCGAAAAACTGTTGGTCTTGCTCACTCGAAGTGAGATCCAATTCATCGTTGTGGGTGGCATCGCCGTCACTCTCCATGGCTATGTGCGCCTCACCGAAGACGTGGGTGTGCTGATCGAATCCAGCCGTAGCAACGTGGAGCAACTGCTAACGACCTTGAGCGGCTATGGTGAAGGTTTTGCGGCTGAACTGAGTGCCGACGACTTCGACGATAGCGAGGGAGCCATTCGCATCGTCGAAGAATCTGAGCAATGCCAGATCGATATTTTCACCCGCATGAGCGGTAGGCAATACGCAGATGTTATCATCGACGCGGATACCTTTAATCTTCACGGTATGATCATCCGATTCGCCTCTAAAGCCGCGCTCATCGGCTGGAAGGGAAACTCCGTCCGCGAGAAGGACCGACTCGACGCGATTGCGTTGCGCCGATTAGATCTCGATCCCCGTGCCTTTGATTGATGCGCGGCGATTCACGATAGCAGAGGTGCCTCCGAAAAGCAGTATCAGGCTGCCCAGTCCAAGCAGCCTTCAGCTCGATGCAGAGTCTGAGCTGTCATCATGGACGAGTGACTTTGAGATGCACAAACCGCTTCGTCACGCCGCTGCCCGCAGGCACGGTGACTTTGATTTGCTGGGTCGTGCCGTTGTCACTGAGGATCGTTGGGGCGCTGACACCGGCCGTGCTCCAGTCGTTGCCGAGCGTATCGGTCCACTCGACGATGTAGGTTACGTCGGTGGCGGCTTTGTTTTTGGTGTAAACGAAGTCGAGGGTGCTCGCGGATTTTGTGACGGCCTGAGGCACGGAGTTGCTGGTGTTGGGATTGGTGGCTGTGGCGTATTCTAGGAGGTTGCTGGAGCCGTCGTTGTCTTTGTCTGCGGTGTCAGCAAAGATGCCTGTATTGGCGGCGGTGCCGAAATGCTGCTGACGCCATTGCTCGATGGGATTGATGACTTCGATGCTGACGATGGCGGTGCTGGTTTGGCCGCCGAGCCATTGTACGGGCGTGGTTATGAGCTTGCTGATGTCGGCGGGGGCGAGTGTGGCATCAAAGACGGCGAGATCGGCGAGTGAACCGTTCAGCCAGCGGTCGAGGGTCGTGGTGGCACCCGAGCCGCCGAACTTCACTGGCTGACTGTTGTTGATCGCAAGGGTGAAAGTACTGTCGCTGCCGACGAGCACACCGTTGTGATACCAACTGATGGTGCTGCCGCTGCGAACGATGGCGAAGTGGTTCCAGGTGCCTGTGGTGACGTTGGTTTTGCTCAGGCCGATGTCCTGCGTGTTGGCACTGGTGAAGTTGCGCAGTTCGAGGGTACTGCCGGTGCCGTAGAAGGCGAGCGTCAGTGCGCTAGGGCCGAAGCTTCCGGAACTGCCGAGCTGCATGATCACGTCTTGATTGGTGGCCGTGTTTCGCTTGAACCAGCCGGTGATGGTCCAGTCGTCACTGGCGAGATCGACGTCATCGGTGGCGTCGAGCAGGTGTTCGAGCCTTGCAGCTCCGGCGGTGCTGTTTTCG
>JAPLUM010000544.1 GCA_026397605.1 Verrucomicrobiota bacterium
GGCCTGCAATACAAAATGGATCTCGTCGATGGCCCAGCCAACCGCGACATCATGGTCATCTCCAGTGAAGTGCGCGTCGTCATCGATCCCAAAAGTGCGCTCTTTGTCAGCGGCTCTGAACTGGATTATAGCGACGACCTCCAGCAAGGCGGATTCAAGGTCAAGAACCCCAACGCCGTCGTCACCTGCTCCTGCGGTGAAAGCTTCGCTGCGTAAGCCTCATGGCCGACTACTTCACGCTGCTATCACTGCCACCACGCGCAGTCATGGATGAGAATCAGCTTCAGAAGGCCTACCTGAGCGCCACCCGATTAGCACATCCCGATCAGGCTGGCGGAGATGCTCAGCTCAGCAGTGATCTTAATGCTGCTCTGGAAACCTTGAAGTCACCTGTCACACGATTGAAACATCTCGTGGAACAGCACTCCCAGACGGCGTGGCGTGCCGTGCCTCTTGAGCCAGCGCTCATGAGCCTTTTTGAAAAGCTCGGGCCGCTCCTGAAGCTAAGCGCCCAATTTTTAGCCCGTAAACAAGCCGCCACCAGCGCCCTGACTAGAGCTCTGCTCTCCAGCGAAGAAATGCGCCTACGCGAGTCCCTGGAAGCCCTGAATGAAGACATCGAAGTCCTCTGGCAACAGCTAGAGTCCTCCCTTGCCACCTGCGATGAGCGCATCGCCGAGGCCGACGCCAGCGTCTGGTCCGATCTCCAAGCACTTCAGGCCAAATTCAGCTACCTCGCCAAATGGCGTGCGCAGATTCGGGAAAAGCTGCTGGGGCTGATGCTTTAAGCCATCAAGATCCGATAGGGCTGAATGGATTCAGAAAATCCTTTTAGATGCATGGCTGGTAGAGGTTCTGTGCTGATGTGAGCGGCAAGATCAGACACCGTTTCAGCATCGGCGATGACCTCGCCGGCATGGGCAATGCCGCATAACCGCGAAGCTAAATTCACGCGATGCCCAAGCACCGTGTAGCTCAGACGCTGCTCGGAGCCCATACAACCCGCCACCACATTGCCACTGGCTAAGCCGATGCCAATCTCCAAAGGATGCTTGGATGTCTCGTTCAACTCACGACGCCGCAGCATCATGGCCTGAGAACATTCAACGGCACGTTGAGCATCGTTGCCCGTGCTGACAGGCGCACCGAAAAGCACCATGATCAGATCCCCAACAAATTTATCCACAATGCCACCATGAGCATACGCCACCTCAGTCAGCGCAGTCATGTGCTCATTGAGGAGTTCGATCACATCATGCGGCTTCATGTGCTCAGTCAGAGCCGTGAATCCGCGGATATCACAAAACAGCATCGTCACATCCCGCAACTCACCGCTCAGCACCTCGCGATTTTCCAGCAGTCGCTCAGCCACACTCCGATCCGCCACCGCATTGAGCACGCTGCGATATTTTTCCTGAAGTGCTAAGCCAGCAGCCATATCGTTGAACGACTGCGACACGCGCCCCATTTCATCCCTCGTGACCGGCACCCGAACCTCGTAATTTCCGCGCTCGATCTCATGAGTCGCAGCAACCAGCTGACTCACAGGGCCAGACAAACTCCGTGAGGTGATCGTAATGAGAACTAGCGCAATCCCCAACGCCACCATTCCCAGCGCAATACCACTGCGGCGCAGATCTATGATTTCAGCCTCTAAGGGAGCCAGAGAAAAAAAGTTCACCTGCGTTGCCTGAGGAAAAGGACTCTCGGGATTCAGCACCCTATAAATCAGCTGATGCTTCACGCCGCGGATTGGTACGATGATTTCTTTTTTGTCTTTATCAGACTTAGCCAAAGACTCTGCGACAGCCTTAGCGACGATGTTTTTCTGATCCTCTGGCACCGTGGTGGAGACCAGCTTTCCTTCCACTAAAATTCCGCCCATAATCTCACCAAACTCACTGCGCTTTGTCTGCTCAAACAACGCGCGATCCGCCATCGCTGGCAGAGGCAGGCCGAAAGCAAAAGCTCCCAGAAACTGCTTCGTGACTGGATCACGCAAAGGGGTGACAAAGACCTCCCGCACCTGATCTACACGCCGCTCTCCAGAATCCACTAATAGATAGCCGATCTGCTGCTCCGTGAGGATCTCGTCAAACTGACGATTGCTCAGCCAGGGCATTTTGGCTGACTTACGACCCACATGATCCTCACCACCACTACGCGGACGCTGATTCAAAACAAAATCACCCTTGGCATCAATCAGTGCGATGAACGGCGCCGTCAGCCCGCCGCCATTGTTCGGAGGACGAGTCAGTTCTTTCGAGCCATCTTTCTTGATTTCAGGCGGAGCATTCAGTGGGCGCAATCCCGTCACCCCAGTCTTTTTTGGTGATTGACCAAACTCATTTTGCAGCCGCTCCTGCGCTAGAGTCTCCAAAGATGGACGCAAGATAAACGCCGCCTTCAAATAATCTGCCGCTTTCATGCTTGAGATGATCTCAGGATTTTGAGCGATCTTTTCCAGCACCGATGACAGAGCGTCCTGACGCTTACTTTTCGCCTGAGTCAGACTTAGGATCTGATTTTCAAACTGCTCCTCAAAGAGCTTCCGGTAAGTGGCAGCGAACTTCCACTCAGAGAGAACCAGCGCCACCACCACCACGCCTGCCACAATAGGAAAGATGGAAAGGATCAGCTTAGCCCGAAAGGTGGAAAAAAACTTCATGTTGGAATAAGGACCGGATGTCTGGAATGTCCAACACCTCACCGATGGGAAAGGTTGCTGGAGAATGCCCACTTCATAGACAAAGATCGGTAAATAGCGTTGCCATTTATCGACAAACCTTTTCATTGCAGTTCCGCTGTCTGATCTCGCAAGACTGCATTTCCCATCCGAAACATGAGCTCCCCAGAATCCCAACAGGCCGCCCTCGGCGTTTTCGACTCAGGCGTCGGTGGGCTGACCGTCGTCCGTGCGCTGCGCGAGCTACTGCCCAACGAGTCCATCGTTTACCTCGGCGACACCGCCCGCGTGCCCTACGGCTCTAAGTCACCCGACACCATCCGCCGCTTTTCGGTCGAAGACACGCAGTTCCTCGTCGGTCACGGCGTCAAGGCGGTCATCGTTGCCTGTAACACCGCCACAGCTCATGCCCTACCGCTTTTGCAGGCGACCTTCCGTGTGCCAATCATCGGGGTGCTAGAGGCAGGCGTCGAGGCCACCCTGGCAGATCCAAACTGTGAACGAGTAGGTATCATCGGCACCGCAGGCACCATCCGCAGCAGTGCTTATCAGTATGCCCTCGCCATGCGAAAGCCCAGCCTGCAAATTCACGCCACCGCCACGCCACTGCTTGTCCCCTTTGTCGAGGAAGGCTGGACTGATCACAGCGCACTGAAGCTGGTGCTTAAAGAATACCTCAATCCCCTGCTGGCCAAAGGCATGGACACCCTCGTACTCGGCTGCACGCACTATCCCCTGCTCATGCCGGTGCTGCAAAAAATGCTCGGCAAAAAAGTCCGTCTCGTGGACAGCGCCAGCACCTGCGCCGCGCACACCAAGCGCGTGCTCGAAGACCAAAACCTCCTCCGCACCGCCCGCAGCAAGCCCACCTTGGAGATCTTCCTCACCGATCTCTCCGAGCAGGCCGAAGCCATGGCCAAACGCTTCCTTGGCACCGAATTCGGCAAGGTGAAAAAGGCCACGCTCTAGCCAGAGCTATTCCCGCGCTTTCAGCACGCCGACCATATCCAGTTTGCTGAGCATTCGGCTAACAACCCAGAAGCAGGCACCCGCAGCCGCTAGGACGACGAGAATTGCCACGCTGAATGTGCGACCACTGATAACCAGCGGAAGACGCACCGTCTCTGTGCCGATGGCGCTGATGATGAAGGTCGCCAGTCCTCGGCCAAACAATAACCCTAGCGGCAAAGCAGCTAGCACAAGTAAGGTGAGCTCACCAAGCAACACACCACTGACCTCACGCTGAGTAAAACCCACCACGCGCAGCGTTGCCAAATCACGGCTGCGCTCACTCAGAGCAATACGGGCACTATTGTAAACGACTCCAAAGGCGACAATCACGGCAAGCACCAAGTAAAGGCGGCGGATGATGCCAATGCTCTCACCAGTGGTGCTACGAAAGGCCTCTAGCTGATCTTTTTTAACGATGGTCACCGCAATGCGCGGTGTCTTCTTCACCTTCCGCATGAACTCAGGCCAGTGCTCATTATCGACACTCAGATAGGCCCCATTGATCGAAGGCCCCTCACGCATCAGACGGCGCAGCGCATCCAGATCCATGTAGGCAGACACTCCGGTAAAGTCCTGCATCAGTCCACGCACAGCCACGTTTAATTGAGGCCTCTGACCTTCCAGCACTGAAACCTGCACCTCTTCTCCCAGCCTGGCACCCAGCACCTCAGCCAGCTTATCAGACATGATGAGTCCCTCTTCCGGCAGATCGATTCGTCGTCCCTGAATGTCCAGCA
>JAPLUM010000049.1 GCA_026397605.1 Verrucomicrobiota bacterium
ATGTAGGCATTGTGGTGGCGACCATGATGGATTTCCATCGTGGTAGCGTCGATATGCGGTTCAAGGGCGGCCTTGTCGTAAGGGAGGGCTGGTAGGGTATGTGCCATATGGGTTTGTTTTTTGGGGATTCTACGGAATCAGTAGGTAGGCAGAGATACGCCTGACAGCAAGTAGGAGGAAGGAAGATTTTTTCATTCCTCCCCCCTGCTCTGCCGCGCATAAAAGCGCTGATAGAGGAAGGATGCCCCCAACGCGATGATGGCGACGATGATGAGCGCGCCGATGCGGTAAATGCTGCCGATATTCGCCAAGTCGTGGAAGAAGAGCTTCACCAAAGTGATGCCCATGAGCCCGATACCAGCATAGCGCGCACCTTTGGCATCTAGCCGGAATCCAATGATCAGCAATAAGAGTGCAAATAGCGCCCAGGCGATGCTGAAGCTCATGCTGCGGGCGAAGTCGCCCCCCCAATGAATGGCGATGAAGCGGCCATCCACTGGCGTGAAGTAGTCGGCGATTTCGATATTCACGAGCAGGAAAAGCAGGATGCCGCCAAAGCTCCAAAGCAAGGCGCGCGCCGGTATCTGCCCGATCCGATCACGCGGCGGCGCGGACCACCACGCGGCGGCAAATTGGGCCAGGGCGGCAATGCCGTAAGTGTAAAGGAACCAATTCCATATCGGAGTGCCGCTGCGCTCCTGGTAGCTGAGCACGGCTGGATTTAAAACCAAGCGGATAAAGCTAGCGGTGAGCAGACCAAGACCGAGACGGCGCAGGCCCTCATGCGGCACGCGGGTAAAGAGCCAGCAGAGCGCGGTACCTTCCAGCGCCCAGCCGAGCGTGATCCATTGATGATCAAACTGAATCGGGAAGATCAGCGTGAAAAAACAAAGCGCCACGCCACCGAACCAAGCGAGCTGCTCATGACGCGCGGCCAGATCCAGCGGCTTCGGCATTTTCATCACCGCGATGAACGACAGCAACGGCGGCAGCATGAGCAGAGCTGGCACGATGCCGAGTCGTCCTTTCATCAGAGGCATGTCCTCGCAGACCCAGTAGATGAGCAGACCGTGCAGCAGCCAGGAGCAGGCGGAGACGATCCATGGCAGTGCCACTTCCTGAAAGCGGGACTTCCAGGCAAAGGGATAGCTGGCAAACAAGGCCGCGATGCCAATGAACCAGCCCAGGGCCATCCAGGGCTGGGTGACATCAAAGTGACGCTCCCACCATGAATACTCCAGCAACCACATGCACAGCATGGCCGCCAGCCCGAGAGCAGGCAGTTTAGACAGCCTCATCAGCACCAGCAGACCGAGAGACAGCAGGACGCCGAGGGTAAAGACCGGTGTAGGATTCACCAAATTCAGGCGATGCGTGGCAATGATGAGCAGCACAAAGGGCAGCGCCGCAGAGCCCATGGGCAGCAGGCCTTCGAGACTGGTGAGCCAGTCGGTGCCTCCACGCTTCTGGCTGCCAGTGCGTAGCCGCAGCCTGGCAGAGAGCAGCGCGCCAGCAGCGGCAAAAACGAGAGCAAATCCGCCCAGAGTGAAAAGGAATCCCCACGGGCTGGCTCCGACATCCAATCGAAACAACCAGACGCCCAGAGCCATCAAAGTCACGCATAGAGCCAGCAACACAGGCGCTAGACTCAGCGTGATGGCCGCCACGGCGATGGTCATCAGATTTAGCAGCAGAACCGTCGGCCAGATCAGCCATGACACCTCAGGCAAAGCAAACATAGGCGCGATCACCAGCAGGATAGCAATCGGCCCTAACCAAATGCCATGTCGCTGAGCCTGCATGAGCTCGGGCCGCTTTTTCATGGCCAGCAGCGCAAAACCCGTGTGCATGAGCCCAAAGATCAGATAGCTGACGAGTGCCGCTATCAGCGTAGCCTCCGTGAGTCGGAGCTGACTCCACACCGCCAGATGCACAAAGCTGAGCAGAGCTGCCATCCACTGCGCCATGGCGGTGCGCGGTTGCAGCCAGACTTGCAGCAGCACGACCGCATTGATGGCAAAGAGGTAGCCATTTAGCATGACTGGGCGTGAGGTGATGAAGGACTCCGTCAAAAAGATAAAGGCCACGACAAAACTCCAGCCCGCCAGTATCAGCCCGCCAAGCGCTGGATGCAGAGATGCGTTCTTCTTTTCATCCGACTCCCTCAGCCACCAGCTAGCTGCTGCAAAGAGCGCTGGAAAAAAGACATGAACCGCGATGGGAATCCACACCTTCTGGCTTTCGCCATAGTCCGCTTTCCAGAACCATCCGAAAAACCAACCTACCGCCAACAGCAGCGTGCCACCCGCACCGCAGGCCACCAGGTAATGCCAGCCGCGCTTCTTTGCCACGGCCATGAGCCCCAGATCCAGGAGCAGCACGTAGCTAAATAGACCCCAGGGATTATCCACACCCGAGTTCACAAAGATCGGCGTCAGGAAGCCGCCCGCCATGCCCAGCACAGCGATCACTGGCGCCTCCATCCACATGGCTAGACTGAAGGCTAGCACCGTGATGAGAGACATATAAACAAACGTGCTCATCGTGCCGAAAGCTGGGAAGTGGTACAGAGCATGGGAGGCAAAGGTCACGCCATAAAGGATCAGCACACCCGTGGCTGTGAGCGTCTGCGCCAGCACGGCAAAGGCCTGGCTTTTCCGCATCACCATACCTGCGGCGACGAGCCCACCGCCGATGAAGAATCCACTCGCTGTGCGCAGCGCAGGCGAGATCAG
>JAPLUM010000075.1 GCA_026397605.1 Verrucomicrobiota bacterium
CCTGTGGCCGTGACCGTCATATCAAAACGGCCCCCAAGATTGCCATTCAAGACTGGATGACGTTCGATTGGGCCGGCGTACACACCTGGAATGATCTGTGGGATTGGATCAATGCGGATAGTCGATGGTACTGGAACTGAATCGGGAGGCACCGAGAGATTCGAGGCCCAGGTAGTCACTGTGTAAACCTTAAATGTCGGCACACCACTCACAAGAGGGCCAGCTGCAATCGGCACACCGCTAATCACACCTGTGGTTTTATCAATGGTTAGACCTGGGGGCAGGCCCGTGGCGGAATAAGACACTGGGGTCAGATTACGTGCAGGATCGACAACGACTTGGTCACTGTAGAAGCCACCGACCACACCACGTTTCAAGACAGCCATGGTATTATTGACTGGTGCAGCATTATAGACACGCACATCGTAGAAGCAGCCTGCCACTTCCACACCATCTGGTCCTTTCACTTTACAGACATAGAGTCCGTCATCAGCAAGAGTGATTGGTGCCGTGGCCGTTCCGACAAATTTCAAGACGTTGGTTGTGGTCGAAGGCTTGGACACTGTGCCGATTTGTTCTTCACCCGTGATACGCGTGTCTGTGATAGAAACGGCTGTATCAACGATGACTGGCGGATCACCAGGTTCTGCTGCCTCTTCGAAAGTACGCTTATACCATTTATAATCGACACTGGTTTTTGTTCCGCGACCCACATTGGCTGTCAGGCTAAAGGTAGTCGCGCCGATCTTGACAGGGATCATCCTTGTCGAGTTGTCCACGACGACGATTTCGGCCATCGATGAGAGCGCTTTTGTTGTCGTGATATTGCTTGCCTCACAGACATAAGTTCCACCTTGAGTGATTGCGATTGGGGTTGCAGAGAAAACACCGAGAAGATCACTCAGCACCGTCGTGCCATTCCGCTTCCAGGTGTAGCGGATATCAGGGCGGCCTGTAGCGCTCACGCTCATATTGAGAGATGCACCTGCCAGCAGGGTTCTAGAGGCCACCGTCGAGCTCGTGATAACAGGAATCGGATTCTCGGCCTTCAGGTTAAGTGTGTTACTCTGCACCGCATTAGCACCCGTATTCAAGGGGTTACTGACGCGGACAAAATACGTGTCGGCAACAGTCTGGATCACCGGAGAGGCAACGGTGAAGGTGGCTCTCTGTGACCCAGCGGCAATGCTGGCAGCATCTGTCAGAGCTGCATTATTTTTAAACCACTGGTAGGTGAGCGGTGCTTCGCCACTAGCCGTGACGCTGAAGGTGATCGTTTCACCTTGGTAAGTCGAATTTGGATTGCGAGTGCGCGTGGCCACCACGCTTGACACAGCATCACGAACAGTCAATGTCGCCACAGAAGTCTGATTTGTGAGGGATGAATTGACGCTCGAAGTGAAGCGGCAGAAGTAATCTCCCTGATCGGCCTCCACGATGTTATTCAGAACCAGGGCCGCTCTGTATCGATCTGAGCTCGGAGTCGTTCTCGTAGCGTTACCACTGACACCTGTTGAGACAGGAAAACCATTCACGACTTTGAACCATTCAAAGACATAGGTGGGTCCAGGGCCCTGGGCTTCAGCATTGAACGTGTAGGAGGTCGGACTGCCGGGAAGGCTAGGATTGACGGTTCCACCCACAGGTTGTTGGGCGATCAGAATGTTATCATTCACATCCACAAAGAGAGAAACTCCTGGGGCAGAAATTAACTCCCCACCCGCATTACTAGCCACAAAGCTGTAAGTGCCCTTGGTGGCTGAGGATGCCACTAGAGTAAGCGTCGAGGTGACATTATTCCCAGCAGGAATACCATTAGCAGGGACCCTGACGGTCGAAGACTCACTGGACTCTGCCACTGGCAGTCCATTACGCAGCCACTGAATGGTGATTGGCACAGCCGAGGGTGAATTCACTTTCACCTCGAGTTTGCACTCAGCACCTGCTGCCAGAACTCCAGGTGGGGTCAAACGCCTTGGTCCTGTTTCACCTACCGCATAAATTGGCGCAACAACCTGCGTAATGGTATCCGCCGTGGTAACTAAAAGCACGCCCAACGTATTAAGCAGGCTGGTGTCCCAAACGAAGTTAGCCCCCAGATCAAACAACTTCAAATCGGTTCCCGTTTCATTGCCTGTGCGGATACTGGCTCCGCGGATCACACTGATATTCATAGTGCCAGCATTGAAGAGGCGGAAGACATCTCCAGCTTTTGGGCTGTATCCGTTGCTCTTAAGCTCGACCTGTGAGCCCACAGCCATGTTGATGGTGCCGACACTGCCAGCGTTGATCATGTCATGCTGCTCGGTTGTGGCTAGGGTACTGAGACCGATGGAGAATTCATCCGTGCCGATGGAACTAATCCAAGTACTATAACCGGGGTCGTTCACATCCAGAGCACCTGGATTGTTATAGGTGGCGGCAGTGATTTGAAGCAAGGTTTTCGATCCAGCTTCAAAAAGCGCCGTTCCGCTGACATTCAGAGTCCCCATCACGGCACCAGCAGAATCGCCTGGAGAAACCAGTGCTCCTGACTTCACGGTCAAACCGCCCTGCACCCAGCCAGTGCCTGCCAGCGTGGCTCCATTGTTGACGGTGGTTCCGCCTGCATTGATGGCACCCGTATCACCTACGCTACCGCGGCCGACTTGGAGGATGCCTCCGTTGACAGTGGTCGTGCCGGTGTAGTCGTTATCCAGCGTCAATACACTCCAGCCATTGCCAGCCTTCACAAGACTCAGCGATGCTGCAGGGAAGACCGTATTGCTGCCAGGAGCAAAGAACTGGCTGTTGAGAACACCGTTGCGGAACTTAGCATCCCAGGCCACATCAAAGGTAGCTGGAGTGGTCTCTGTGATGGTCAGAGTGCCAGCAGTCTCTGAAGCGTTTTCGATGATTTCTGTGCTGCTGCTTGTCGTGCCATTGTTAGAGCCAGCCGACATCGTTCCCACATCACCATTGAAGGACCCATTTCCGCCAAGGGTTCTGAGAGCACCGATGGTGGCAGCGCGCCCACCGACTTGCAGGATGGAGTTGAAGTTCATCGTGACATCATTCGCAGCCGTTAATGCCTGGTTGTGCCCGAGACGGAGGACCGCCGTCTTATCCTGATCGTAGCTGGTATTGGCACTGACCGAGATGTCTCCAGTCCATGCACTGTTATTACCATTCAGGGCCAGATAACCGGTCATACGGCCATTTAAGTTATCGTTAGCACCGCCAGCATCTGTCGCTTGAACCATAATATTTCCACTGGTCGAAGCACCATCTCTGAGTGAGCCGTTCACACTGAGCACAGCCTGCTCACCATTGAGAGAGATTGCGCCATCCTGAAGTAGCACGATGAGGTTGTCATTCAGGGTAATGTTTCCATCCAAAGAGACGCGGTTACCGTTGGCCACATTGTCGATCCCAATGCGTTTGGTTTGGGTAGATTTGACCACGTTGATATCATGTTTGATGTCAAAGATCCAATTTTGGATGTTGTCCGGGTTTTGAATGAGAAGCTGAGCTATTCCCTGACTGGAAGAATCCCCCAGAGTGATGGTTTTACCTGTCTCATGCCCCACGCCTAGAACGTCTGCCTGAGTGATGGCATAGACGGTTCCTTGTTTGATCACGAGATTGCCTTTCCAATCTGGGCTGTTACCCCGGAATTCCAGCTGGCCTTGGCCATCTTTGATGATGTCTCCAGCCCCAGTCAGATAACCCTGATTGTTAGCGATACGAATGATACTGGCTGGGCCGATATCCAGGGTCGTGGTTCCAGCAATGTTGGTCACACCATTGAGATTCAGAGGGCGGCGATTGCCCAAATTAAGAATCCCATCCGTCGTGAACGTGTTGTTGGTATTGTCTAGCAGGCCGCTATAGGTGAATGTGTTTCCGCCTTCAAAAGTCATAAACTCATCGAGGTTCCAGTCACCCCCGTTATTGCCGTTGCCAAGGAAGGCTTGGAAATTAGTGCCTTGACGGAAGATGGTGCCGTCAGCCCAGGAACGGTTGGTTCCGAGGATGGAAGTCGTGCCGGGGCTAGAGTCATCAACCATCACGATCAGGGAACCTTGCCGGATATCCAGCAATCCTTGGAAACTACCATTATGACCCGTGCTTGATCCCTGTAAGGTCAGAGTTCCAGCCCCCGTCTTGATGAGATCACCACGGAAAGCATCTTCAGAGACGATCTGAGCTTGGGAACCATTGACGCCGTTGCCGATGGAAAGATTGCCTTGAGGATCAGCCACCTCAATCACGCCGCCGCTGCCTTGCAGTGTGACACCACGATTACCCAGAGAGCCTACGCCACCTGTCCAGCGCAGCGTGCCGCCATTCATGGTGAGTTGAGTGTTAGTGACGGCAGAAGGATTGGCACCGAGGGAATTCGCGGAGGCGATCTCTAGCACACTTCCATTCAGGAAAGTGCGGCCCGTGTAAGTATTTGCTCCGGTTAGACGCACCGTGCCCGTGGTATTAAATTCGTTCACATTCGTTGTCGAAGGTCCACTGATGGTCAGTGCGCCAGGACCAGTCACCGCAGAAGCGATGTTCAGTTTACCCTGACCATACTGATGAACGACCAGTTCAGAGGTATTGGTGGTAAATGGCATCTTCACGCCTGGATCGGAGCTGATCGTTGGCTTGGCAGAAAGCGTCACGGAAGTTGGAGTCACCTCTGTGATAAAGGTTTCCGCTGGAATAGCGACAAACGGCACAATGACCCTGGCGGATGCGCCTGAACCACCGCCACCATTGAAAGCGATATTGGCCTGCGAGCCGTATCCACTGCCTGAGGCCGTAACGACCACTGCGGAGACGACAAAGTTAGAGGCATTACCAGCAGCTGTAGGAGCCGTGCCAGCCACTAGCACGGTGCCACCAATGAATGTCAGAGTCGGAGCCGTGGTGTAGCCTGTGCCAGGATTGGTGATCGTGATACCAGTAACCAGATTTGCCGTGAGCGTGGCTATCGCCGTAGCTCCGCTGCCACCGCCACCAGTGATAGCCACATTTGGGGCCACCGAGTAGGTTGTCGTGCCGGAAGTGATGGTAAAGCTGGCCGCACTGAGACCCAGTCTAGCAGAAGCGCTTGCACCGCTGCCCAGGTTATTGGTATTGCTGATCGGTGTAGAGGGCGGTGTATCATAGCCACTTCCAGGACTGGTGACTTTCACCGCCGTGACGCTTTGGATGCCTGTGACAAGCATGCCTGGCAGCAGACCTACGGTTGTTGGCATTTCAGTGATCGTGAGATTGGCAGGAGCAGTGAGGTTATCCCCGTCTGTGATCCCGATCAGCTGATTGACATTTAAAGTCACAAAAGTTCCGACGGCAGTCGTTGCAGTTGCTGCATTGGTGAGGGTGACGGTGGCTCCACTAATCGCAGAAATCGTGCTTCCTGTAGGAATCCCTGAGCCCGTCACCAGCATCCCGATACCCAGTGGCTGAGTCGAAGTGACCTCTGTGATATTACGGCTGCCATCGGTGGTTTTGCCTGACAGGGTAAAGTTGTATTCAGATCTGACGGAGGAGTTAAAGAAGTTAATGCTACCGTTGGCGATGGTTTTGTTAGCAAAACCCGTGTTGCTGGAGACGAGAATGGCTCCAGAAACAGCACCGCCGACAAGGCTTAGCACCTGATTACCAAGATTCACTGCGCTGTCGGTCAGGGTATCAAATCTCAGCGTATTGATTGCCAACCCACCCCCAGAAGCGCTGGCCAAGGTGCCACCAAAACCTGAGCCACCATTTTCGGAAATGTCCAAATTAGCTCCCCACAGAGCCACATTGTTTTGCAGAGCTCCTACTGGCCGTAAATAAGGATCAATCGCATTGCCATTCACCCTGGCAAAATCAGTGGCGGTACGGATGCGTGTGCCATAAGTGGCCCAAGGAATAGCCCGATTACGAATCACAGGCGTTGTAGTTCCGAACTGGAGATTGATGGCAGCAACACCACCTGCCAGATTATTTTCCACAAAGTTGGCAGTGGCTCCAGAACTACGAGTCAGATTGCCATTGTCTGCGTTGGTATTTCCCAAGGTGAGGGTCATGTTCTGGGCTGCAATCGTCTGTGCAACGATCTCATTACCGCCTGAAGTGAAAGCAATTGTCCTAGCAGCATCAGTGGCAGTGCCATAATTACCTGTGGCGGCGGCATCTGTCCTGCCTGTAGAAATGAACCTACCACCACGCAGGGTCACGTTTCCTGAACCGCCCATACGTGCAACATTCTGACCAGTGTGATCAACTCTCAAGGTGCCACCGCCTGGTTCGAAGGAGTGGGTATCACTACCTGAGTTTAAGAGCGTATTCTGAAGAACCAATTCACCACGACCGACTTTCTGGAAACTATTGCCGTTATTAATGCGCATGTTCAGATTCACAGTGCCACCGGCCATGGCGTAAAAGCGAACGGCCTTGTCCAGGCTCAGACTGCCTGTGCCGTCACCAAAGGTCACGCTACCAGTCTCATTGATACCACCGACGTGAGTGGTGTTTCCTCCCGAAACACGCCAGCTAGCCATGTTAAAGAACTGACCGGAAACGCCATCTTTTCCTGACTGGCCCAGGAATAGCGCTGTATTACCACCACCGCTCCCAATGGTAAAACCATGAGCAGAAGTGTTGCCATTATGCCCAGCGTTCGTGGTGTCAAAGATGTTGTTGGAATCTCTGTTAGCGATCCGACTCAGAGCTGCCGTGGTCCAGAAGCCGCTACCATCACTGCCTAGTGCGGATGGATTATAGCCAATGTTCAGCACCCCTTGATCCAGCAGCAACCGCCCAGCTGAGGCGTATTGACGCTCCATGGTGAAGTTGAGATCGTTACTGCCTGTAATCTGGAAACGAAGCACTTCATTTTCGTTACTCAG
This sequence comes from Verrucomicrobiota bacterium, assembly GCA_026397605.1. Lineage (GTDB taxonomy): Bacteria > Verrucomicrobiota > Verrucomicrobiia > Verrucomicrobiales > Verrucomicrobiaceae > Prosthecobacter. The sequence goes on from JAPLUM010000075.1 coordinate 6,873, forward strand.
CGTCGCACTGGTCCCAAGAGCGGAAACGGTATTGGCTACAGGGGCAGCCGCTCCACTCAACAGTTGGTCACCAATCTGGCCGCGGAGAAGAATGAACCCGTTGCCAGAACCGTTGGTCGTCAGTAAACGTGAATCGATGGCATTGACATCACTATTCACCACGCTGCTACCACCGGTGATGTTACCATTGATAATCAAGGTGGAGTTTCCAGCGACATTGACGCGCGGCACAAAAAGGGTTTGGCCTGCAGCGTCCACGTTATCGAGGATAATATTACCGTAGTAATTGGTCAGATCATTCTGGACATTAAGGATGGTTTGATCTCCCTGAATCAGACCCACCAGGATGTCTTCAGCGCCAGTAGCAGAACCTAAATTGATCCCACTGCTGGTGATTAAATTGCCACTGCTTTCAATCCGATACCCATTGCCCGGACCACCAGCACCACCAGAGAAGCGTCCATTGCGTAAAACTAAAGTGCCTTCTGAAATGGTCGTCAGTCCTGAATAAGTATTCTGACCATCCAGAACGACTTGTTGGAAGCCTGTTTTGGTTAAACCACCCGTGCCTGCGATGTTGGAACGAATTTCAAAACTCCCACCCTGAACGGTACCATCCGTCAGGCGGACAAAACCATTCTGATTGTTGATAATCCCCTCACTGGTGCCGAAATTCAGAGTCCCCCCTTGAATAACGGTCGTTGAGCTAGCCGTATTACCCACGGTGAAGTAGGCGCTACTGATCATGCCTGAGTTGACGGTCAAAGTTCCATCAATGATCAGCGTATTAGCATGAGACTGGTTGTAGCTGGTCAGGGTGGTGCCGTTGTTCAGAGCGGTTCCAGAGAGGTTATGGTCAGCTGCAGGACCGATCCGCAGGGCATTGATACTGATGGTCCCCGGCACCATGGTGAACACATCTGTGAGATTCACATTTTGACCAGCAGCCGCAGGGCCACGCAGCAGACCATCTGTAGGAGTGTAATATTCAGAATCATCCAGAGGACGCAGATAGCCATTCTCACGGGTCATGAAGTGACTTCCCGCAAGTTGCTGCTGATTACGGCCTTGAGCTAGGAGATCGGAAGACGCCGTATTATTGTAACCCAGTTCACGGAGATCTTCCAGATAGCCATGTGGCATGGTGCCACCGAAAATACCAGCGTAGATGGGCAAGTTGGTGGCTTGTGAACCCGAGCCAAAGGAAACAAGACCAGAAGCATTGGTCAAAGCTACTCTGACACTGTCCACAGTAGGGGTAAGGGCAGGATCAGCACTGCCAAAGGTGGATGTAGCATCCAGATTACGAATACGCAGCACAGAACCCGGTGAGCGTGACAAGGAACCAATGGTGAGTGTCATCGCCTGATTAGCTCCGTCGGTTGGCCATAGATCGATGAGATTGGTTCCCGATCGAATATTGACAGAGGCACCTCCTGACGTTGCAAGCATTTCGTTGCTTGGCGCGGTGCCACCATGGATACGCAGCCAACCTTGGTCAAAATTGATGCTGGCAGCGTTATTGATACGGTCATCATTGTTACCCCCAGCGACAGCGGAGGAGAGATCAAGCCTGTTGGTGTTGTCCAAGGTCAGCATGCCTCCACGCTGAAGATTGATCGCACTGGTGCCAGAGAGAGTTGCATTGCTGCCGGCAAGAGTCAGACCGTATTCAGCCCAGCCTTCTGCATCTCCAAAAGTATTGTAGGCCACGCCATTCACCATGACGGTGTTGCTCTGCCAACCGACGGACGTTGACCCGGAACGCAGCACATTGACCTCACCCGTGAAGGTATTGGTATTGGTCAGGCGCACTTCACGCGTGCCCGTTTTGGTGAACCCGCCGCTGCCACTCATTATTCCACCTACAATGAGCTTTGTCTGCAGTGATGTCGTCAGATTGGCCTGATCGATGATGTTTGCGTTCGAGGTGGAGGATTCATTGTGGAAAATGTTACGGTTGGCATCACCTAACAGCGTGATGGCACCATCCAGATACACACGCGGACTTGGGGTGGTGTCAGTCCCTGTATCAATGTAGTTGAAACCGCCGCCAGATAAGGTGGTGGCACTACCTTTAGCAGTGACGCCGTTGAGGGTGATATTCACGGTGTGATGAGTATCCCAATTGCGGAAGAGATTTAAACGAGCCCCGACATTGGCACCCAATCCAAAACTGACGCTGGTTTGATTTCCGATGCTAGGACCGGTGTAGGCGATTTCAATCCCACCGGTGACGTTTCCAGAAGGACCGCCGGTAAGACCGCCCCAGGCAGGTATCGTGTCATTGACTCGGACAGCTGACTCCAACCGCAGAGTGCCCTCATTGATATTGATCTTCCCTAAGGCCGACACAAAGTCAGGCTGATTCAGAACAACGGCTCCTGCACCGATGATCGACAGGGTAAACCCACCGCCATCAAGCTTGGCATTCGTGCGGGTGAAATTGCCGTCCAAGCCAGAACCATTGTTAGGATTGGTATCAAAACCAACCAAATCCAAGCGAGAACCCGTATTCACGGAACCACCACTGCTGAGGGTAGCATTTCCCGTCAGGACCAAATGGGCAAACTGCCCTGTGCCTGTGGTGTTACGCATGGCTCCAGTGCCAGCATACCCTGCCCCTTCGACGCGGAAAATCTCACGGTCGGCTCTGCTGTCATCACCGTAGCTGAGGTTTTGACCACGCAAGTCCACCGTACCAGTGCCAGTAACGACTGTCTCATTGCCCACACCCACTGCACCAAAGGCACGGGCGTTTGACGTGTTCACACCTGCAGCGCGCAAGTCACCATCATTAACTTTGATCTGTCCAAAGAGGTTGGGGTTCAGGCCTGCTCCTGTTTGGCCTTGGATGGCTTCCGTGAAGTTATTGCCACTGAGAATGAATGTGCCTAGACCCGTTTTGGTGAAGCCATTTTGGCCCACAACCAATCCACTCCAAGTCACCGACTGAGTTAGGCCCATATTGACCACAAAACCTTCAGGGGAAGTATTATTCAGGGTCATAACACCACTCATGATCACCAGGGTATTAGTCGTGCCGCCGATAACGGCTGAAAGTGTGGAACCTTGATTGAAGGTCACCCACTCATTGATTGGTGTAATCGTTCCAGAGGTTGCACTTGTGGCACCTGCCGCTTGTAAAACACCACCCGCATTGATGGTCGTGGTACCACGGAGGTTCCCTAAAATGTTGGCATTATTACTACCGCCGAAACGCAAGGTGCCACCGTCCACAATGGTATCGCCAATCCAGTTGCCATTATCTTCATCGAGAACAAACGTAGCTGTATTGGCTGCAGCCAGACGGAGCAGGCCAGATCCACTCATGGTTCCCGGATTGTACACGGCGGCTGAATTTGCCACATTGTATCTTAATTCCGTTCCCAAGCCGATGCTAATCGGTGATGCGTTGGCAGAAAGCGCAGCCAAAGCGCTGGCCCCAGTGCCATCACCGACTTGGATGAGTCCCTCTTGCAGATTTACACGACCTGTGAAGGTATTTGCTCCAGTCAAAGAGGTCACCGTTCAGAGTAAGCTCAGTGTCGGAGGATGCAGCAAACCGAAGCGTCTGTGTCGTCTGAGCGCCCGGTGTGGAGTTTGTCTCTAAAACATCTGTATTGAAGCCCGCACCGAAGGTCGTTATCCCAGTGTTGTTGTTGTAGGCGTTTGCTAAAGCTGCATTGATCTGACCAGTCCTGACCACAGTTCCCGTAGCACCGTCAGCCGTGAAATTAATGAAGGTTCCCCCAAGCGTTGTTGCCAATTGAACGTCACCCGCTGTAGCATTCACCACAAAATAATCCGTATTTAAGGTCAATCCTGTGGGTGCATTTGCGGTAAAGCGCACTCTTTGACCATTTTGTAGGTTTGGAATGGCAATGCGATCGGTCGATGCTGTGGATACAACAGCGGAGGGTGTGCCTAATGTGGCGGTATCCACACGCTGGGCCCATCCCGAACCACCAACAGTGGCATAACCACCTAAAATGGCATTCGTCCCGGATCCTGCATTCGCCGTTGTCGTGTAGGCAATACCATTCGCTGCAAAATCAAGCGTTCCTTGAGCTGTCACTGCGCCATCCGTCGTACGTGTGATGGCCCCCATTTCGAGGCTGGCGGTGCTACCAATCAAGCGGCTGATTTTATTAGCACCCTGATTGAGCGTCAGTGCAGATACAATCTCGACATGACTACCGCCACTAAGCTGTAGTGAAGCTCCAGACATGCCTGCTTGATAGTTTTGGCCTGCCACATCATTATCGACTCCAAGCAGTGTGACGACACCGTTGTCTCTCCAGCCTAATTCCAGAGCACTGGCATCAGCCAGCTTGGAAGTATTATTGGTGCCGTAATCCAGACGAACCGTTCCACCGACCACCGACGTAGCATTCGTATAAGTGTTGGTGCCACTTAGAATTTTAGTCCCTGCATCTGCAAGATAAAGAGTCGATGTACCTGCTGAACCACTGATCGGACCGCTGACATTTAGAGTGGCTCCTGCTGAAGCCCCGATACGGAATTGGGCATTCGTGCCGCCCAAAACAACTCCACCCGTCCAGCTATTCACGCCGCTATCTGCGGTGAAAGCAGCGCCACTGATGGTATTGGTCAAGACTTCATCCAGAATCGTTCGGCCACCGCGGAGCATCAAACCAGTGCCTGAGGCTGTAGGATTCACCGCATTTGGGAAATTAGCAATGATCACACCACCCAAGGATGCACCCAGAGCCTTATTATGGTTCACCACTAAGGCACCTCCAGTAAATCCATTGTTAGAATCACTGCCAAGACCTGCCAGGATACTCACCACACCTGTGAAATTATTGTCACCTCCGACGACCCAGGTGCTGCGCTCAGTCTTGGTCAGATTCACCACACCACCCAGAGTGATGGAGGATGAGATCACACCACCCGCCCCCCCATTGGTAGGAATCACTGTGAAGGTCGGGGCGCTGGTATAACCACTGCCAGCATTCGTCAGGGTGATGCCAGTGATCAAACCACCGCTCACCGTAGCCACCGCTGTAGCGCCCGTGCCACCGCCACCCGTGATTTGAATGGTTGGCGCATCAATGTAGCCGCTGCCTTTGTTGTCCACCTTAGGCGCTGAGAGGAATCTGACCACGCCGTTATCGTTGATTTGTGGATCAAAAGAATTGTTGCCCAAGTTCTGCCCACGAAGCATGAGAGTCGAAGCAAGATTAGGTGTTCTGTATGCAATAGGGCCTGTGTTGGTGAAGTTAATGGTTGGCACACGGTTTCCCTGAACCACGCCATCAGCCCAAATGGCTGCTGGAGCTGCTGAAGTGGTAGCGGCGGTCGTGGCCCCAAGAGTCATCAGACGATCTGTGCTGTTGCTGGTAAGCCCGATGAAACGCAGGCCACCGTTAGCAGTCACGGTATCAATAACTAAATTGGACGCCCCATTACCGGCAGAGCCGATACCGCTAGCAATGCCACCATTGGCAAGGGTAAGAACATCAATTCGATTCGCCTGCACTGCACTACCCAAAGTCAAAATAGACGTCGGTCCTGAATAGGTGTTTCTATTCGTGAAGGTGGAAACACGGGCATTCCCATCATTGTTAGTGCGCGTAATACCAGCACCACCTGAAATAATTCCAGCGAAAGTCTGGCTGGCTTCACGCACGGTCACGATACCAGAATCCAAAATAGCACTGGTGCCAATGGTACCAGCCAATCCACCGATCGTTTCTCCTGCTCTGAGACGGAAAGTGGACCCGCCGACGGAAGAACCATCTGAGCCGCCATTCGTAAGATTGACAATGGCATCATCCCCGATCGAGTTAAACCCCGCCATATCTAGGAAGCCTCTGCGAACAGTGATATCACCGGTCATCGTATTCGATGTGCTGGTTAAAATCCATTTACCCGCGCCTTCCTTGATGACACCGACTGCAGCGCCATTGCCATCAAAAATGGAACCGGTAATGGTGTTATCTGTGGTATTTGAGCCATCCAAGATCCAGTTGCGTGAGCCGGAAATAGCGATGCTACTGTCCAGAGCGAAAGGATCATTTATGTTGAAAGCCCTGGCAAAGAGATTGCCTTGAATCAGCAGTGTCTTGGCACCTTTGTTGATGATCTCACCATTACCTGAGCCACCTGTGAAGCTTTGATTGAAGGTAATGCCTGACCCCAAGGTCAATAGGCCTGCATTCGGGTCATTAAATTCAAGCGTGCCAGTTCCACCATTGACACCCAAGTCGATGATACGAGCCACCGATAGGTCTCCCATGATACTGCTAGACTGACCGCCACTGCCGAGATTACCCGCCAACTCGAGCGCGCCGGTGCCGACTGAAAGCCGACCACTGAAATTATTATTGGTGTTGGTCAGCACCCAGCGACCGACCCCATACATTTCACCTTGATTAGAACCTGCAACAGGGTGGGCGCTGAGACTGAGTCTAGAGACGGCCCCCTCATCAATCATCCCGTTGATGGTATTGGCGGCGCTGTTACGGCCATGCAACACCAAGGTTTTATCATTCAAATTAGTCACGGTGATCTTGCCATTGCCCGTTGCATTGCTGGCAGGATTAGATCCGATGATCAGTGGTGCCACGCCATTGGCACCAATACGCACTGATGCCACGACGGATGCGGGACCTGGATCTTCGAAACTAATGCTAGCCCCTGTGACAATCGGAGCGATTGTAACTCTGTCCAAAGTTACCGTAGTAGATGTGAAGCCAAAGATCTTCGTTCCTGGAGCAATTCCAGATGAAGCAGACACGAGCCAGTTTGTATTCAATCCTCCGGTATCCTCAAGGGGAATAACTAAC